>NZ_JBCDMW010000016.1:0-130507 GCF_038433155.1 Luteococcus sp. H101 | reverse complement strand
AACCCCCGAGACAACTCCCGAGGCCTGACATCCCACCCGACGCGGGGCCCCAACCAGCCGGTTGGGGCCCCGCGTCATGTCGGGGTGATGGGCTCGCCTCGACGCTCCGAGTCGGGTAGGTCTTGACCAGGGCTGTGAGCGTCGTTCAAGCCCGCTTGATCTTCTCCATCGCCTTGCCCTTGGCCAGTTCATCGACGAGCTTGTCCAGCTGCCGAGCTTGCTTGACCTGCGGGTCGCGGATCTCCTGCACCTTGTAGCCACAGATCGAACCGGTGATCAGCTCCGCGCTGGGATTCCAGCCCGGGGCCTGGGCGAAGAAGTCCGCCATGCTGCGACGCTCGTCCAGGGCGGAGGCCAGCGCGTCGTGGTCATAGCCGGTGAGCCACTCGACGACCTCTTCCAGTTCGTCCAAGGTACGGCCCTTGCTCTGGACCTTGTTCACGTACTGGGCGTGGATCTCCGCATAGGGCATGGCGAAAACCTTGCACCAGCGGGGCGTCATCTCGTCGGACACGGCGATCCCTCAGTACTTCATGCTCATCGCGGAGCGGACCTCGTCCAGCGTCTGCTCCGCGATCGCATTGGCCCGCTGGTTGCCGGCCCGCAACACGTCGCGCAGGTGGTCCGGATTGGCGGCCAGCTCGGCGCGACGCTCCCTGATGGGCGCGAAGTGCTCGTTGATGGCCTCGGTGACCAGCTTCTTCAGACCGCCACCGCCGGCATCGCCCAGCTCGTCGGCAATCTGCACCGGATCCCCACCGGTCGCCAGCGCCGCCAGCATCACCAGGTTGCTCACCTCGGGCCGGTTGATCGGGTCGAAGGTGATGTGGCGGTCGGAGTCGGTCTTGGCCCGCTTGATCAGCTTCGCCGTCTCGTCGGCCGTCATCCCGATCTCGATGGTGTTGCCCTTGGACTTGCTCATCTTGGTGCCGTCCAGGCCCAGGATCGCAGGCGCCGGGCTCATCAGCGCGTCGGCCTGCGGGAAGACTGCGGTGCCGGCGTCGGCGCGGCCGTAGCGCTCGTCGAAGCGACGGGCGATCACCCGGGTGATCTCGATGTGCGGCAGCTGGTCCTTGCCCACCGGCACCAGATTGGCCTTGCAGAACAGGATGTCGGCGGCCTGGTGCACCGGGAAGGTGAGCATCAGCCCGCTCATCGGCCGGTGCGGGTTGTTGGCCAGCTCGTCCTTGACCGTGGGATTGCGGTGCAGTTCTGGCACCGTGACCAGGCTGAGGAAGGGCAGCAGCAGCTGGTTCAGCGCGGTCACCGAGGAGTGGGTGAAGATGGTGGAGCGCTCCGGGTCGATCCCGCAGGCCAGGTAGTCGGCCATGCCGTTGAGCACATTCTCCTGCAGGCTGCCCACACCGTCGCGGTCATAGATCACCTGGTAGTCGGCCACCACGAGCATCGTCTCCACGCCCAGGTTCTGCAGGCGCACCCGGTTGGCCAAGGAGCCGAAGTAGTGCCCGATGTGCAGCTTGCCGGTGGGCCGGTCGCCGGTCAGGATCCGGTACTTGCCGGGATTGACGGCAATGTCGGCCTCGATCTGGCGGCTGCGCTCCAGGGAGTGCTTCAGCGACGCGTCGCTGATCTCGTCGCTGATCTGCTCCTCGACCTCGGCCGTGGTGTTCTCGCTCATCATCGTTCCTCTCGATTCGCGTCGCCGGTTCCCCGGCGGGCCGCAGGTCTTGCCCAACACACCGTCAGGACACACCCGGTCTGGACACACACAAGGGCCGCCGAAGCTCGGCGACCCTTGGGTGGTGTCACATGATCTGGTGGATGATCACTGCTTCCGTCGGCCGCCGCATGGCGGCCACCAGCGCGTCGTGGTCATCATGGGGCCAGCCTAACAGGCCCGGTCGGCGTCTCAGACGATGCCCCCACGCAGCCGGATCCGGCGCAGCATCTCGCGGTAAGCGGTGTCGCGAGTGTTCTCGCAGCCCAGCGGGTTGTTGCGCTTGCCCAGACCGTGGTAGTCGGAGCTGCCGGTGCGGATCAGGCCCAGCCGCCCACCCAGGGCAAAGAGCAGCTCGCGAGCCCGCTCGTCGTGGTCTGGGTGGTTTACCTCGATCCCCTCCAGGCCGTGCTGGGTGGCCAGCTTCTCGATCAGCTCCGCGGTCAGCACCTTCTCATTGCCGCGACCCCACGGGTGGGCCAGGACGGCGATGCCGTGCGCGTCGTGGATCAGGTCGATCGCGGCGCCCAGTTCGCAGGCGTAGCGGGGCACATAGCCGGGCTTGTCGTCGCGCAGCCACTGGTCGAAGGCGTCGTCGCGGTCCTTGACGTAGCCCTTGGCCACCATGGCGTCGGCGACGTGCGGCCGGCCGATCGACGGGGAGGCGCCGGCCGCCGCGATGATGTCGTCGACGGTCAGCGGCATGCCCAGCTCGGTCATCCGCTCGGCGAAGGCCTTGAGCCGGCCGGTGCGGGCCACGCGGATCTTGGCCAGCTCGCTCACCAGGGGCCGGTGGAAGGGGTCGCAGCCGTAGCCCAGCAGGTGCACCGAGTGCCCGTCGACCTGGGTGGACATCTCGATGCCGCACAGCACCTTGACGCCGATCCGCTTGCCCGCCTCAATGGCTTCCGGAATGCCGTCGAAGGTGTCATGGTCGGTCAGCGCGATGACGTCCAGCCCCACCTCCATCGCCTTGAGAACCAGTCGGGTGGGCGTGTCGGTGCCGTCGGAGACTACCGAGTGAGTGTGGAGATCGATCCGCATGGTCCTATCATGCCTGACTCGTCAGCCCTTCGTCATGAGAGAGCGCACCGTTCTGAGACCAACCGACATCCGGGCCAGGTCCGGTTCGCTGTCCAGGATGTCCGCCAGCACGACGCTGCGCTGCTCGACGGCCGGGGTGGCCTCCCACCAGGCGTCCAGCGAGCCGTGTGGGGCAATCTCGGCCACCAGCTGGCTCTGCACCGCCAGCAGGTCGTCGCGCAGCGCGGAGCGGGCCATGGTGTCCCACCGATTGGTCCGCGGCAGGCCCTCGATCCGTTCCAGCATGCGGTCCAACCCCAACCGTTCCGAGGTCTCGAAGAAGAGCCGGGCCACCTCTGCCCGGTCCCTCTCCTGCTCCCGGGCGATCTCCACGCAGGGCAGCAGCTGGTAGGCCCACGACGACCCGACGGCGACGCGCGCCAGTGTCTCGTCCACCCCGGCCTCCAGGGCCTGGGCCAGCTGCTCGTCGTAACTGCCGCGGGCCTTCGGGCCCAAGAGCTCCGGCAGCACCGCCAACAGCTCCTGCACGCCGTCGTGGTAGCGGTCGATCACCTCCTGCACGTCGATCCGGCCCGGGAAGCGGTGCAACAACCAGCGGGCACCCGATTCCACCAGCACCCGCAACCTCAGCCGCAGCGTGGTCTGCAGGGCCGCGTCGAGCGCCGCCCGACGGGTGTTGGTCTCCACCCGGCCGGCCTCGACGATGCTGCGGGCGGCCAGCTGGGCGCGTACCACCTCCGCCGCCTCGGCATTGGTCTCACTGGCCAGCCGGTGGCAGGCAGTCATCCCCTGGGAGTTCACGAAACGGTTCACCGCCACGGTGGCGATGATCTCCCGGTGCAGCCGGTGCTCGGGCATCCGGTCCCGGTAGCGCTCCCGCAGCAGCGGCGGGAAGTACTGCACCAGACGGTCCGCGACGAAGGGGTCATCGGGCAGGTCGGAGGCCAGGATCTTGTCGGACAGCCAGATCTTGCTCCACGCCAGCAGGGTGGCCAGCTCGGGGCTGGTCAGGCCGGAGCCCTCGCCGATCCGCTGCCGCATCACCGCCGAGGACGGCATGTTCTCCACCACTCGGTCCAGGTAGCCGGCTTGCTCCAGCTCGGTCATCCAGTCCTCGTGCACGCCGGCCATCGCCGACGACTGGGCCCGGGCATTGGCCAGGGCCAGGTTCTGGTCCACATTGTGGCGCAGCACCAGCTGGGCGACGTCGTCGGTCATCTGCGGGAGCAGGGTGTCGCGCTCCTGTTTGGCCAGCCGGCCGGCAGCCACCTCACCGTCCAGCAGGATCTTGATGTTCACCTCATGGTCGGAGGTGTCCACCCCGGCGGAGTTGTCGATGAAGTCCGTGTTGATCCGGCCACCCTGGCGGGCGTACTCGATGCGGCCCAATTGGGTCCAGCCCAGGTTTCCGCCCTCACCGGCCACCCGGGCGCGGACCTCGGAGCCGTTCAGCCGCACCGCGTCATTGGCCTTGTCCCCCACGTCCTGGTGGCTCTCCGAGGCGGCCTTGACGTAGGTGCCGATGCCGCCATTCCACAGCAGGTCCACCGGGGCGGCCAGGATGGCGCGGATCAACTGGATGGGTGTCAGGTGATCCGCGTCGTCGCCCAGCCCCAGCGCCTCGCGCACCTGGGCCGAGACCGGGATGGACTTGGCCTGACGGGACCAGACCCCACCGCCCTCACTGATCAGCGACGAGTCGTAGTCGGCCCAGGTGGAACGGGGCAGGTTGAACAGCCGCACCCGCTCCTCGAAGCTGCGCTCCGCGTCCGGGTTGGGGTCCAGGAAGATGTGCAGGTGGTTGAAGGCGGCCACCAGCCGGGTGTGCCGGGAGAGCATCATCCCGTTGCCGAAGACGTCGCCGGCCATGTCGCCGATCCCGACGCAGGTGAAGTCCTGTTCCTGGCAGTCCACGCCCAGCTCCCGGAAATGGTGCTTGACCGATTCCCAAGCGCCGCGGGCGGTGATCCCCATCGCCTTGTGGTCGTAGCCCACCGAGCCGCCGGAGGCGAAGGCGTCGCCCAGCCAGAAGCCGCGCTCGACGGCGATGCCATTGGCGATGTCGCTGAAGCTGGCGGTGCCCTTGTCCGCGGCCACCACCAGGTAGGGGTCGTCCTGGTCATGCCGGACCACTCGCTTGGGTGGCACCACCTGACCGTCGACGATGTTGTCGGTCACGCTCAGCAGGCTGCCGATGAACAGCCGGTAGCAGGCCTTGCCCTCCTCCAGCCAGGCGGCGCGGTCCTCGGCCGGGTTGGGCAGCTGGCGGGCGAAGAAACCGCCCTTCGCACCCACCGGCACAATCACGGTGTTCTTCACCATCTGGGCCTTGACCAGGCCCAGCACCTCGGTGCGGAAGTCCTCCGGTCGGTCGGACCAGCGCAGACCACCGCGGGCCACCGAGCCGAAGCGCAGGTGCACGCCCTCCACCCGCGGGGAGTGGACGTAGATCTCGAAGGCGGGGCGGGGCTGGGGCGCCAGGGAGAGCTGGCCGGGCAGCACCTTGAGCGCGAAGGCCGGGGCGTCGGGGGCGAAGAAGTTGGTGCGCACCGTGGCCTGGATCACCTCGACGAAGTAGCGCAGGATCCGGTCCTGGTCCAGCGACGCCACCTCGTCCAGTTCCTGGTCCAGTTCGGCCAGCCGCTGGGCGATCGCCTGCTCCCGGTCACCGGCCAGGTCCGGGTCGAAGCGGGTCTCGAACAGGCCAACCAGGTGCTTGGCCACCGGCAGGTTCGCCCGCAGGGTCTGGGCGATGTAGCTCTGGCTGAAACTGGTGCCCAGCTGCTGCAGATAGCGGCCGATGGCGCGCAGCACCATCACCTGCCGCCAGGTCATCTGTGCCTCGGTGACCAGGGCATTGAGGGCGTCCACCTCGGTGGCCCCGCGCCAAGAGGCGTCGAAGGCGTCGGTGAAGCGACGCCGCGCCGTCTCGTCCCAGCCCTGGCGGCCGCCGGCCAGGTCCAGACCGAAGTCGTAGACCATCGCCTGGTTGCCGCGCAGGGTGATCTCGAAGGGGCGTTCGTCCAGCACCCGGACGCCCAGGCTGGTGAGGTGGGGCATCACGTCCTGCAGCTGCATGGCCTGACCCACCCGCATCACCTTGAGCCGCAGGTCCGACGGGTCTTCGGGGGCGTCGGGCGCATAGACCGCGAACTGCATCGCGTCCTCGCCGGTCACCTGGTTCAGCGCCTTCAGGTCCGCGACGGCCTGGCGGGCCGTGTAGACCTCCTTGTAGGCGTCGGGGAAGCCGATGCCGCGCTCCTCGGTGGGCATCTGCTTGGCCAGGTCGATGAAGTCGTCGTCCCAGTGGTGGGTGGCCTCGGTCAGCTTGGCCTGCAGCTCGACGACGTCCGGTTCGACGTCGCTGTCCGCGGGCAGGTCCAGGGTGAAGTAGAGCCGGGCAAGCACCGACTGGCTGACCTGGGCCTGGTACTCGATCCCGGTGGCGCCCGTGGCCTGCAGCAGGATCCGCTGCATCCGCTCCCGGACCTCGGTGTTGTACCGGTCCCGGGGGAAGTAGACCAGGGCCGTCATCCGGCCGGGCCAGGCGCTCTTGCGGAGGAAGAGGCGCACCTGGCGACGTTCCTTCAGCTGGGCGATCTCGTGCACCACCGGCTTGAGCTCGTCGACGGTGGCGTGGAAGAGCTCCTCGCGGGGGAAGCCGTCCATCACCGACCACACGGTGCGGGCGCCGTGGCTGCCCTCCGGGTAGCCGAAATCGGCGATCATCCGTTCGGCCTTGTCCCGCAGCGACGGGATGGTGCGCACGCTCTCGGTGAAGGCGCGCTGGCCCAGCAGGCCCAGGAAGCGCTGCTCCCCGATGGCCTCGCCGGATTCGTCGAAGCGTCGGATGGCCAGGTAGTCCATCAGCACATTGCGGTGCACCGTGGCATGCCGCGAGTCCTTGGTGATGGCCAGCAGCAGCACCGGATCATAGGTGGGCATGGCATTGAAGGCGTCGGGCTCCTCATTGCCCCGCTGGATGCCCAGCCCGGTGCCGGGCACCGGGACCGCCTGACCGTCGCGGTAGTCGTACTCCCGGTAGCCCAGGAAGGTGAACCGCTCGTCGGCCAGGTAGCGCAGGAGCTCCGCGACGGACTGCCGCTCCTCCGCGCTGGCGTGGCCGGGACGGTGCGGCAGTTCGTCGGCGATCCGGCACATCGCGTCGTGCATCGGCTGGAAGTCCTCCACCGCCCGGGTCAGGTCATCCAGCCCCTGGCGCAGCCGGCCCTCCAGCTGTGGCCCCAGCTCCTTCGGCGATCCACCCAGCGGCGGGGTGGCCAGCACCCCCACCCAGGACTCGGCGACCCCCTGGGGCTCGGCCGCCTGGCCCTCCCCGCGGGGACTGATCCGCTGCACCTTGCCGGCGTCGTCCCGCACCACCCGGAACTGTGGGTGGAAGAGGTCCAGGATGCTCCAGCCCAGGCTGGTCAGGGCCATCGCGACGGTGTCCACGATGAACGGCCGGTCACCGGCCACCACCTGGACCACGGTCGGGGCGCCCGCGCGCCGGGCCGGGATCACCTGCACCAGGTTCTCGCCGTCACGACGGACCTGCCCCAGCTCCAGCTGGGCCTGCATCAGGTCCGCCAGCAGCGCCGGGTCCAGCGCCGCCAGGTCCTCGTCGCGGACGTGGGCCAACCATTGGTCCACCATCACGTGCAGGTCTTCTCGGGGCATCTCGGGCAGGATGCCGCCCAGCTTCTGGGCCAGTTCGTCAAGGATCGTGGTGCGCTGCTGACCAGCGAACATTCGCTATTTCTCCCATCAGGTAAACGGCCTCGTCGCCGTCCGCGATCGAGCCTATCAAGGCAAGATGGAGTCATGGAGATCACTTCCCGCCTCGACTTCGAGGCCGACCCCAAGACCGTCTACCTGATGATGACCGACAAGGGCTGGCTGGAGGAGCTGGTCAGCCGGTCCGAGGCCACCAGCCACACCATCGACGTGGCCGGGCGGACCACCCGGATCGAGATGTCCCTGCCGGCGCCCTCCGAGGTGGCCCGGTTCGTGGGCAGCGCACTGAAGCTCAACCAGACCGTGGAGTGGGACGACGCGGCCTCCGACGACTCCCGCACGGGCCGGCTGACCATCCAGGTCCCCGGCATGCCGGTGACCATGGACGGCACGGCGCGGCTCTACCCCGGCGGGCGGGGCACCATCGTCGACTACGCCGGCGAGCTGAAGGTCAACATCCCCCTGATGGGCAAGAAGATCGAGCAGCAGGCCGGGCCCTACATCAAGGACGCGATCGACGCCCAGCAGGACGCCGGCGAAGACTGGCTGGCCGCCCGGTCCTAGTGGGCCTCGGGCTCAGTCAGTCTCGATGAAGACCTCCTCACCCACCAGCTCCTTGAGCTGGTCGGCTGAGGCGGGGGTGGCGACGACGAAGTCGATGGCCTCGTCGTCGTCCTCCCCGGCGAAGCGTTCCTTGATCAGCGCCACCTCGTGACCGGCGGCGTCAATCGCCTCGGCGGCCCGCACGGCCTGGTCCTCGTCGTCGAAGTGCATTCGGGAAACCATCAGCTGGCCGCCTTCTTCTCGTCGTCCTTCTCGGTCTTCTCACCCTGACCAGCGGCCGCGGCGCGCTTGGCCTTGGCGGCCTCCACCGACGCCTTCAACGCGGCCACCAGGTCAACCACCTCGCCGCCACCGCTGGTGGGCTGCTCGGTCTTCTCCTCCATCGGCACGCCGGACAGCTTGGCCTGCACCACCTGCTCCAGCGCCTCGCGGTAGGAGTCGGTGAACTCGGCGGGGTTGAACTCGCCCTCCATCTGGGTGATGAACATCTCCGCCATGGACACCTCGGCGTCGGTGGCCTTGATGTCGTCGCTGGGAGCGGCGAAGGAGTTGTCCCGCACCTCGTCGGGCCACAGCATGCTGTGCATCACCAGCACCTGGCCCTGCGGCCGGATCAGGGCCAGGGATTCGCGGCTGCGCAGGGCCACCTTCACCACGGCGCTCTTGCCGGTGCGGGCCAGGGCATCGCGCAGCAGCACATAGGGCTTGGCGCCCGGCCCCTCTGCCTCCAGCAGGTAGCTCTTCTCGAAGTAGGTCGGGTCGATCTGGTCGTCGGTGACAAACTGCACCACGTCGACGGTCTTGGCCGAGCTCAACGGCAGGGCATCCAGGTCCTCCTTGCTGAGGACCGCCATCCGGCCGTCGGGAGCCTCGTAGCCCTTGCCGATCTCGGCGTAGGGGATCTCCTTGCCGCACTTCTCGCAGACCCGCTTGTACTTGATCCTCCCGCCGTCGTCGGGGTGCACCTGCTTGAAGGAGATGTCCTTCTCCTCGGTGGCCCCGTACAGCTTGACCGGGATGGTGATCAGGCCGAAGGAGATCGCGCCCTTCCAGAGTGAACGTGGCATGTCAGACATCCTCACCCAGAATGGGCAGTTCTTCCACCGCGTGCCACAACAGGTCGGCCCCGCGCACCAGTGCCTGCACCTGCTCGGTCTCCCAGGCCTGGTCCAGACCCATCCCGCGGATCGCCGTGGCGGCGGCCTCGGCCAGGGGCTGCGGATCCTCGTCGGTGAAGAAGCTGCGCACGGAGCTGCGCGCCAGGCCGGTCAGCCGCACTCCTCCGTTCTCGGTCTCCTCGCCGGGCTTGACGGTGGCGGGCGCCACCTCCGCCACCAGCACCAGCCGACGCCCGTGGGTCGCCAGGCCATGGACCGAGGCCAGCACCAGACAGGCGTACTCGGAATCTTCGGCCTCGGCGGGGCCGTGGCCCAGGGTTTCCCGCAGCGCCGGGGTCACGCTGAAGGCCTGGCAGCCGGGCAGGGAGCCGTCGCGCAACAGCGAGGCGGCCTGGCCGGGTGCGACGGGGACGAAGACGAGGACTCCAGTCATGCCCCCAATCTAGACCGTCGCGCAGTTGTCCACAGATTTGCCGTCGCCCCTTGGCAGCCGCCACCCACTGGCCAAGGCTGGAGGCATGAACCGACCCACCCAGCTGAGCGTGCACGGCCAGCAGGTGCTCCTGATGGCCCCGGACCTGCCCGACCCGACCCTTCCGGACCTGCCGCACCCCTTCCTGCCCACCGGCCACGACGCCGGGATCCGGAACCTGGCGTTGTCGCCCCGCCAACCCAGCGAGCTCGACGCCGATGACGCCACCGAGGCCGACCGGCTGGTCCGATCCATCGGGACCAGCCTGCTGGAGGTGCTGCAGCGGCGACGCCCGGCCAGCCAGCTGGCCATGTGGATGGCGGAGCCCTGTCACCTGCTGCTGGTGGCCTGGTCCCGCCAGCGGGAGTGGCTGGCTTCCCGACTGGTGGGCGTGCGCTCCTGCCGGGTCAGCCCCACCGTGCTGGAGGGCACCGTGATGTTCGCCGACCAGCAGCGGCTGTTCACCGTGCTGCTGCGGCTGGAACAGCGCTACGGCCGGTGGCACGTCACCGTCTTCGAGGTGATGCTGCCACCGGCCGCCCAGCCGCGCTGCGCCTAGGAAGAGTGCCTTCCCCGGGGGTTACCTGCCACTCTTGCCATGGCACTGCTTGAACTTCTTGCCGGAACCGCACGGGCACTGGGCATTGCGGCCCACCCCGGCATAGGGGTCCTCGGCGGGCCCCGCCCGACGGGCCTCGGCCTCCCCGGTCTCGTCGGGGGCGGTGTAGGTGAGCTCCTGGGCGCGCCGCGGGGCCAGGCCCTTGGCCTCGATCTTCGGCTGGCTGTCCAGCATGGAGTCGACGTCCACGGCCTGGCCGTCCTGGCCGGTCACCAAGCCCACCTGCGGCTCCTGGTTGACCTGCACCTCCAGGTTGAACAGGAAGCCGACGACCTCCTCCATGAAGGCCTCCATCATGGCGTTGAACATCACGCCACCCTCGCGCTGGTACTCCACCAGGGGGTCACGCTGGGCCATGGCGCGCAGGCCGATGCCCTCGCGCAGGTAGTCCATCTCGTACAGGTGCTCGCGCCACTTGCGGTCCAGCACCGTCAGCAGCACCTGGCGCTCCAACTCGCGCATGGTGCTCTCGCCGAGCTCCTCCTCGCGTTCGTCGTAGGCACCCATGGCGTCCTCGATGAAGGCGTCGACGATGGTCTGCACGTCCTGCTCGTCGTGGAACTCCTCCTCGATGATCCCCACCGGGTAGAGGGTGCGCATCTCATTCCACAGGCCGGGCAGGTCCCAGTCCTCGTGGAAGCCCTCGGTGCGGGCGCGCACCCCGGCCTCCACGACGCGCTTGGTGGTGTCGCGCAGCTGCTGCTCGACGTCGACGCCCTCCAGCACCTTGCGCCGGTCGGCGTAGATGGCGTGCCGCTGGCGGTTCATCACGTCGTCGTACTTGAGGACGTTCTTGCGGATCTCGAAGTTCTGCGCCTCCACCTGCTTCTGGGCGCTCTCGATGGAGTTGCTGATCCACCGGTGCTCGATGGGCTGGTCATCCGGCACCTTGAGGGTGATCATGGCGCGCTCGACGACGTCGGACTTGAACAGGCGCATCAGGTCGTCGCCCAGGCTCAGGTAGAAGCGGGACTCGCCCGGGTCTCCCTGACGGCCGGAGCGGCCCCGCAGCTGGTTGTCGATCCGGCGGGACTCGTGCCGCTCGGAGGCCACGACGTACAGGCCACCGGCCTCGGCCACCTCTTCATGCTCATCGGCCACCTGCTGCTCGATCTCGGCCAGGGTGGTGGGCCAGGCCGCCTCGTACTCCTCCGGGGTCTCCACCGGATCCAGCCCCTTGTTGCGCAGCACCTGGTCGGCCAGGAACTCGGCATTGCCGCCCAGCATGATGTCGGTGCCACGGCCGGCCATGTTGGTGGCCACGGTGACGGCGCCCTTGCGGCCGGCCATCGCGACGATCCCGGCCTCACGCTCGTGCTGCTTGGCATTGAGGACCTCGTGCGGGACGCCGGCCTGGGTGAGCATCTGGGAGATGATCTCGCTCTTGTGCACGCTGGCGGTGCCGATCAGCACCGGCTGGCCCTTCTGGTGCCGCTCGGTGACGTCGGCGACGACGGCCTCGAACTTGGCCTGTTCGGTGCGGTAGATCAGGTCCTTCTGGTCGATCCGCTGCATCGGCTTGTTGGTGGGGATGACCACCACGCCCAGACCGTAGATCTTCTGGAACTCGCTCTCCTCGGTCTTGGCGGTGCCGGTCATGCCGGAGAGCTTCTCGTACATGCGGAAGAAGTTCTGCAGGGTGATGGTGGCCAGCGTCTGGTACTCGTCCTTGATCTCGACGCCTTCCTTGGCCTCGAGGGCCTGGTGCAGGCCTTCGTTGTAGCGCCGGCCAATCAGGGTGCGGCCGGTGTGCTCGTCGACGATCAGCACCTCGCCGTCCATCACGACGTAGTCCTTGTCCCGCTTGAACAGCTCCTTCGCCTTGATGGCATTGTTCAGGTAGCCGATCAGCGGGGTGTTGGCGGACTCGTACAGGTTGTGGATGCCCAGCCGGTCCTCGACGGCCTCGATGCCGCTGCCGGTGACGGAGATGGTCTTCTTCTTCTCGTCCACCTCGTAGTCGACGTCGCGCTCCAGCCGGCCGGCCAGCTTGGCGAACTCGGGGTACCAGGAGTGGTCGTCCTCGGCGGGGCCGGAGATGATCAGCGGGGTACGCGCCTCGTCCACCAGGATGGAGTCCACCTCGTCGACGATGGCGAAGTAGTGGCCCCGCTGGACGCACTCGTCGATGCTGAGCGCCATGTTGTCGCGCAGGTAGTCGAAGCCGAACTCGTTGTTGGTGCCGTAGGTGATGTCGGCGTTGTAGGCGGCCCGCCGCTCCACCGGGTCCATGTTGGACAGGATCACGCCCACCTCCAGACCCAGGAAGTGGTGCACGCGGCCCATCTGCTCGCTCTGGTAGCGGGCCAGGTAGTCGTTGACCGTGACCACGTGCACGCCCTTGCCGGTGATGGCATTCAGGTACGCGGGCATCAGGGCGACGATGGTCTTGCCCTCACCGGTCTTCATCTCGGCGATGTTGCACAGGTGCAGGGCCGCTCCGCCCATGATCTGCACGTCATAGGGGCGCTTGCCCAGCACCCGCTTGCAGGCCTCGCGGACGGTGGCGAAGGCCTCGGGCATCAGGTCGTCCAGGCTCTCACCGTCGGCGTGGCGCTGCTTGAACTGCTCGGTCTGCGCGCGGAGTTCCTCGTCGCTCATGGCGACGTAGTCGTCCTCGATGCTGTTGACCTGTTCGGCGACCTTCTGCAGCTTCTTCAGCGTGCGGCCCTCGCCGACGGAAAGCAGCTTGTCCATGAAGCCCATGTGGTCGAATCCTTTTGCCGGGGGTGATGTCAGACTCATCCCATCCTAGGGGGTGATCGGAATCACTTCGGCCAGGTCTCCCCGCGGCTCGACGTCAATCCTTGCCAGCCCCAGCCACGCCGCCAGGGTGCGCAGCTCCGTGAGCAGTTCTGACGCGATGAACTCTGGCGCCAGGCCGGTCCCCGGCTCCAGCCAGGCCGCCCGGACCCGCAGCATGCCAGCGGCCCGGTCCGCCTTCAGGTCCACCCGCGCCGCGAACCGCTCCCCCAGCAGGAAGGGGTAGACGTAGTAGCCGTAGCGCCGCTTGGCCTCGGGAACATAGATCTCGATCTTGTAGTCCAGCCCGAACAGCGCCAGCGCACGCCGACGTTCGAAAATCAGCGAATCAAAAGGACTGATCAGCGCCCGGGCGGTGATCGTGCGCGGGATTCGGGGGTGCCCGTCGCCGGTCCACAGCCAGGTGCGGGCCGGCCAGCCCTGCACCGTGACCTGCTCCAGCTCTCCCATGCTCTCCAGGGTGGCGACGGCGGTGCGGGTGCGCGCCCGGCCCAGCCGGAAGTAGTCGGCCAGGCAGCCCTCGCTGGCGATCCCCAGTGCCCTCGCGGCCCGACGGACCAGGATCACATGGCTGTCGTCGATGCTGGGCGTCGCTCTGGTGACGACGGCCGACGGGAGGATCCGTTCCGGCAGGTCGTAACGTCGTTCGAAGGCCTGGTTGCGGCTGGCCGAGGTGATCTCGCCGCACCAGAAGAGCCATTCCAGGGCGGTCTTGGTGGCCGACCAGTTCCAGCCCCAGTTGCGTCGGTCGCGCTGCTCGTCGCGCTCGATCTGCCGGGCGGTGATCGGGCCGCGGGTGCGCACCTCGTCGCGGACAAATTCCACCAAGCCCGGGTGTTCCTGGCTCACCCGGACGATGCCACCCCAGGCCTCCTGCTGGGCATGCGCCATCCGGAAACGCAGGGCGGGCTGCAGGTTCACGTCGATCAGGCTGGCGGCGTGACCCCAGTACTCGAACAGCCGCCGGGGAGCCCGGCCGCAGGCCCGGGTGAGCAGGTTGGTGTCGTAGGGGCCGAGCCGGCTGTAGAGCGGGAACTCGTGGGCCCGGGCGACGACATTGATCGAGTCGATCTGGAATTGCGCCAGCCGGTCGATCTGTGCCTGGACATCGCGCATGGTGATGGTGCGCTCGGGGCGGGGCCGTCCGAATCCCTGCGCGGCCAGCGCGATCCGTCGGGCCTGCGAGAGGCTGATATCACGCATGGGTGATCCGGCCCAGCAGTCCCAGGAGGTGGTCCACGGTGCTGACATGTGGCAGGTTGGAGATCTCCTCGAGAGTGAACCACCCGGCCATGTCGCTGCTGCCGTCGGTCTCGAAGGTCAGCTCCCCGCCGACAGTCCGGGCCTCGTGGAAGACCTGGATGATCCGGAGGGGGCGGTGCCCCCCGGCCAGACGTTCCTCGGCATCAACCTCGAACGTCCGCACGCCCAGGAGCCGGCCGACCTCGACGTGGTACCCAGTCTCCTCCAACAGTTCACGCGTGATGCCGTCGACGATCTGTTCGCCGAACTCGATGCCGCCACCCGGGCAGGTCCACGCCGGGCTGTCCGGCCCGATCCATCGGCTGAGCAACACCCGCCCCGCGTCGTCGCGGACCAGCGCGTAACCCGCCAGCCGGGTGTCGTAGTCGGTGTAGTCGAGCATGGTCGTGAGCCTAGCGACCAAGACTGACAATTCAGGCCGCCCAGCCCGGGCCGGTTCACTCGCGGGTGACGATTACCTTGGGCGCATTGCCGATCCGAGCGAGTTCGGTGGCGAAGAAGGTCGGGTACGCCACTCGGGTCTCCCCAAATCCGGCCAGTGGCACCCACTCCATCCACTCCCGCACCCCGTCGAGCGTGGTGCTCTGGTGCTCGATCGCTGTGAGGCGAGTGTCGTAGCGCATCAGGTAGTAGAAGGTCAGCTCATGGCAGGTCTTGCCGGACAGGCTCTGCGATGAGGAGTCGGTGAAGAAGTTCTCGTGGATGAATGCCAGCCGCTCCACTTCCAGCGGCACGCCCGTCTCCTCCAGCACCTCGCGACGAACAGCGTCCTGCGCAGTCTCGCCGTGGTGAACTCCCCCACCTACGGAGTACAGGTAGTCGTCCCGGTGGTTGCGGGCCATCAACACGCAGCCGTCGTGCAGGATGATGGCTGCCGCCCGATAGCGGAACCACCGGCCATCGTCGTCGAAGGCACAATCTCGCGTGGCACTGGTCATGCTGCGAGCTTCCCACGAGGTGGCACAAGTCATAGCTTCGGCTCATGACAAAGGCAGAAAGACATGCCGCCCGCGAAGCGATAGCGAACTACCACGAGCAGCAGTTGGGCGGACTGATCGCCCACGTGGCCGAGACAATCGATGACAGTTCCAGGTCCACCTGGCCAGCCGCATCACGATGAATTCTTCGGCGCCGGCGGAATGGGGAGCCCACGAGAGGTCCACTACCCTCATGGGCATGGCCAAGAAACCCCGCATCACCGTCCTGCAGCCCGAAGCCGATGTCCCGCTGGAGCGCTTCGACGCGTGGTTGCGGCAGGGCCTCCGGCTGACGGTGATCGACCTGGCGACCAAGGACGTGCCCAACCTGGAGACCATCGGCGATGGGTTGGTGGTGCTGGGCGGACGAATGAGTGCCCACGACGACGTGCCGTGGATTGGCCAGGTGAAGGACCTGATTGCCGACGCCCATGCCATCGACCTGCCCATCCTGGGCATCTGCCTGGGTCACCAACTGCTCGCAGAAGCCTTGGGGGGCCAGGTCAGCGTCGCGGATGAGCGTGGCCCCGAGGACGGCCCCGTGGAGCTGGAATGGTTGGCCGGCGCGGCCGAGGATCCGGTACTTGCCGCCATCGCCCGCAGCGGTGCGCCCGTGCCCATGAGTCATCACGATGCGGTCAGCGCGCTGCCCGAAGGAGCCACCGAGTTGGCCCGCAGCCAGACCTACCCCAATCAGGCCTTCCGGCTGGGTTCGGCCGTCGGAGTGCAGTTCCACCCCGAGGCCTCGCCCGAACTGATCCAGTACTGGTGGGCCAGCGAACACAAGTCGAAGGCCACCACCATGCTGGACCGGATGAAAGCCGTCGACCACCTGACCGAACCCGCCTGCCGCAGCATCGCGGAGGGCTTCGTCAGCCAGGTGGTCGACGGCGCGTGAGGCCTCAGGCCTTGCTGAGGTGGATCACGCCGTAGTCATAGCCCTTGCGGCGGTAGACGACGCTGGGCAGCTCGGATTCCGCGTCGACGTAGAGGAAGAAGTCATGCCCCACCAGCTCCATCTCGTCCAGGGCCTGGGCGAGGGTGAGCGGCGCGGAGCTGAACTCCTTCTCCCGGACCACCAGGGGCCCGTCCCCGGTGACCTCCATCCCGGCGACGGTGTGCTTGGTGGGGACGTCCTCCTCCACCACGGGCGCCGGCGCCATCTCGGAGACCACCTGGGCGGCGCGCAGCCCGCGGTGGCTCTTGCGCCGGTCGGAAGCCTTGCGCAGCTGGGTCTTCAGCCTGTCCATCGCCTTCTCGAAGGCGACCATCTTGTCCTCGGCATGGGCCTCGGCCCGGATCACGGGGCCCTTGCTGCGCAGGGTGATCTCACACAGCATGTTGTCGTGGGGGTTGCCCTTGGACTCCTCGGCGGTGAACTCGACCTCGGCGCGGATCACCCGATCCCGCAGCCGCTCGACGGTGGCCAACCGATCGGTGACCTGTTCGCGTACGGCGTCCGTGACGGTGCAGTGGCGCCCGGTGACGACGATGTCCATGGTGATCCTCCTCGATCATGGGCCGACGGTTACCCGTCGGCCGTGACAATGAGCACGGCACGACCCGCAAGGGCCCCAAGAAGCGTCTTCCGGAGGCTTGCACGTCGTGCCATAACCAAACGTTACCGCTTATCAGACCCGTTTCAACGGTTCCGTGAAAAATCTTTGCGGGTGGGCCACGACGGCCGCTCCCAGGACCGTCCAGCCGGCCGCCCGCAAGGCCCGTTCCCCCTCGGTGAGGCTGGCCCCCGTGGTGCAGATGTCGTCGCACAGCACCGCCAGCCGGACCCCTCGGGGTGGCCGGGCACGCATGCTGCCGCGCTGATTGCGCACCCGTTGTTCCCGGCCCAGCGCGGACTGGTCCGCCACCCGATGGACCCGACGCAGGGCGGGCACCACCACCAGCGTCGGCCCACCGGCCTCCGGCGAGCCACGGCGCCGGCGCACCACGCCGCGCACCAACGCCGTCGCGTGGTCAAAACCCCGCTCGCGCACACTTCTGGGGCTGGACGGGATTGGCACCAGGGCCACCATCGTGGCGGGCGAGGCCCGGGGCAACAGGTCCTGCAGGAGCGCCTCCACAGCCAGCCACAACTGCCCGGCCAGCACCCCGGTCAGGGTCCACGCCCCGCGGTCCTTGTGGGCGCTGAGCATCTCCCTCAACGGCCCGGCATAACGACCGGCGCAGTAGACCCGCCCCACCAGCGCCGGACCCAGGGCCGGCGTGTCCCGCATCGGCCCGCCGACGACGGGCAGACCGGCGCGGCAGGTGGCACACAACCCCAGCCCGGCGCGTTGGCAACCGGGGCAACAGGCGCCCAACAACAGGTCGAACAGGGCATCCAGCACTCGTCGTAGGAATGGGGTCATGGTCATGGCCCCAGTCTTGGCCGCCATCGAGCCGCGGCCAAGCAGCCCCCGGCACCCTGTGGACAATTCCTCGGCCGCGCGAAAATGGTGGACAACCTCTCAGGAATCGGATTGTGGCAAGTCAGGCGGCCAGAACCTCCTGCTCAGGACCCCATGGTCAGAGCGGCTACCCGACGCGGCAGGCCGCGCCAACGCCAGGGCGAGTCGTAGCGCAACACATCCCCCTCCGCGGTGCGCAACAGGGCCACCGCGGTCTGCGCCTGGGGCCGGGTCATGAGTTCCACCAGCTCGCTGTCCCCTACCGGACCAACAGGATCCACCTGCGCCCCGTCAATGCTCACCAGGTAACCGCTGGCCCGGGCACCGACGTGTTGGGCGGCCAGCACCATCAGTTCCTCCTGGCCGGTCCAGCCGACGTCGACCACCTGCGCCAGCTCCAGCTGGGAGACCTGCAACGGGAGCCGTCGATAGCCGTCGATGGTCTGCTCGTGGATCCGCATCAGCCCCAGCTCGGTCCGACCCTGCCGCTCCAGCACCAGCGCGAGTCTGGTCTGGTCGGGCGAGACCGCGAAATTCCGCACGGTGCCGCCGGCCAGTTCGGGAATGTGCACCGAGGCAGCTGCGCCGTCGCGGGTGGCCCGGTGGATCGCTCGTGCACCGTCGCCGCCGGTGGCCACCCACAACTCACCGGTGGCGGTCATGACCGGCCGACCCAGGCCGGGGGCGGACAGCCTGGTCCGGGCCTTCGCCTGCCCGGGCACGGCCGTGACCAGCCGGTTGCCCTCACGATTGACCACGGCCACCACCCCGGGTTCCGGTTGGGACGCGGCAGCGATCCGCCCAGGGCGGCCGATTCCGGCCCCCGTTCCCAGCACTCCGGACAGGGGCGTGAACACGCCATCCATGTCCAGCCGGCCGACTGCCTGGCCGATCACCGCCAGCGGGTCCTCCTGGGAGGCGGCGGGCAACCCGGAACCGCCGGGCAGCTGGTCCAGATTGACCTCACTTCCCCACGGTTGACCGTCCACCACCACCCGGATCCGACGAATCTCGGCGAAGGGCTGCAGGGTCCAAGCAATCTGGGTCAGTGCCCGGCTGCGCTCCGGCTCGGGCAGGTTGGCCACCGCCCGCTCCAGCGGCACCTCCGCCACCCCGTCGTCCACTGCAACGGCCGGCATCCCCAGCTTGGTGCCCACAGGCAGCGCGCTGGCGACCGTCGGCGCCAGCCATCCCGACGGCCCCCGCAACAGCGCCTGCACCACATCGGCCGGGCTGGCGGGATTGCGAGCCAACCAGACCCGTTCCGGGACCAGGGTCTGGCTGCCCCGGGCGAAGAACCACACGGTGGTGGGCGTGAACCGGTGCAGCAAGGTGTATTGGCTGACCAGCAGGCCGGCCGGCGGATTGTTGATCCGCCACTGCCCGTCCACCTGTTCCATGGTGAAGCTCTGCCGCAGCATCCGGCCGCGCGCCGGGGTGTAGTGACCACCCTCGTCCAGGGTCCCCACCACCCGCGCCTGCAACCCGGCGGCAGTGCTGCCGGGCAGACTGCTGCGGGTGTCCCCGTCGAAGACGGTCACCCCGGCCTGCGGATCCCACCGGCTGGCGGCCTGCGGCGTCAGGTACTGCCGGGCCACCTCGAAACCGGGCTCCAGGGAGGCCATCGCATCCAGGAAGCCGGCCAGCACGACGTCCGGAGAGGCACCCGGTTGCGGCGCGACCGGATGCACCTGCACGCCCCGCTCCACCCTCGCCCTGCTGGCCGGGCTGACCTTCACGACGTCGCCGGAGGTGGGCACGCCGGAGCAGGCGGCCAAGGTGACGACGCACGCCATCGCCAGGGACAGCCGGCCCGCCCGCCTCATCGTGGCTCCCGCGGCACCAGCGGCAGTGGACTGCCGGTCAACGCCACCTCGGGGTCCCGGGGCAGCACCAGCAGGAACTGGGCGCCCTTGCCCGGCCGACCCCAGGCCTTGAGCCACCCGTGGTGCAGGCTGGCATCCTCCAGGGAGATCGCCAGCCCCAGCCCGGACCCGCCCACGCTACGGGTGCGGCTGGGGTCGGCCCGCCAGAAGCGGTGGAAGACCTGCTCGGCCAGGTGCGGCGCAAAACCCACGCCCTTGTCCCGCACGGTCAGCGCAACGGCCTGCGCGTCGGCACCGATGGTGACCACCACCGGCTGCCCCTCCCCGTGCTCGATGGCATTGGTGACCAGGTTGCGGATGATCCGGGTGATGCGACGGGCATCCATCGGCGCCAGGGCCTGACGCTCGCCGCGCAGCCGGACCACACAGCCCTGCTGCTCGGCCAGGGGTTGCAGGGCCAGCACCTCGCGTCGGGCCAGGTCCACCAGGTCGTGCTCCTCCAGGCTGAGCACCGCCGCGCCGGCGTCAAATCGGCTGATCTCCAGCAGGTCGGACAGCAGGGCCTCGAAGCGGCCCAGCTCATCCTGCATCAGTTCGGTGCTGCGGGCGGCGAAGGGGTCCAGCCCGTCACGGCCCTCGTAGAGCAGGTCGGCGGCCATCCGGACCGTGGTCAGCGGCGTGCGCAGCTCGTGGGAGACGTCGGAGACGAAGCGCTGCTGCACCCGGGAGAGTCCCTCCAGCCGTTGGATCTGGCTGGTCAGGGTGGCCGCCATGTCGTTCATGGAACTGCCCAGGCTGGCCAGGTCGTCGGTGCCGCGCACCCGCATCCGCTCCTCGAAGTGTCCCGACGCGATCCGGGAGGCCGCAATGGAGGCTTCCCGGATGGGCGCCACCACCTGCCGGGCCACCAGCCAGGCGATCCCGGCCAGGGCCGCCAGGAGCAGCGCCCCGGTGGACGCCACGGCCCGCTGAAGCAGCTGGATGGTCTGCGCCTCATGCGTCTGGGGAAAGATGAAGTAGACCGGGTAGGTCTCGGCACCTGATGGTGCCTGCAGCGTGGCGCCCACTGCGAGCCCGGGCTCGTCCTCCCGGTCCGGGTCGGCCCAATCCACCAAGGTTGGGGTGGCGTACATCCCGTCGTCGGCGGCCACCTGGATGGCCAGTCTCTCCGGAACGCTGCGCTCGGTGATGGCCGGCGAGACGAAGCGGGAGACCGGCCCCTGGATCACCACCTGGTACTGGCTGGGCTGGCCACCGGCTTCGTCGGCCAGCTGGTTGAGCCGCTCGTACAGGGATGATCGCGGCAGGTCCCCGGAGCGGAGTTGGCTCTGCATCCGGTCCAGTGCGACGGTGGCCTGGGCGACGGCCGACTGGCGTTTGCCCGCCAGCACCCCCTCGGTGGCCTGGCGCATCAGGAAGAGGCTGCCCAGCAGCAGCACCAGCACCGAGCCGGTGAGCGTGAGCGCAATCACGCGCAGGGGCAGGGATGACCACCACAGCCGGTTGACCATCTCCCCCGGATTGCGCCACCCGGGACGCTCACTCACGGCTCGAAGACCGCACCCGCCCGGTAGCCGACGCCCCGGACGGTGACCACGATCTCCGGGTGCTCCATGTCGCGTTCCACCTTGGAGCGCAACCGCTGCACGTGCACATTGACCAGCCTGGTGTCGGCCGGGTGCTGGAAGCCCCAGACCTCCTCCATCAGCGTCTCCCGGCTCAGCACCTGCCCCGGCTTGCGCGCCAGGGTGAGCAGCATGTCGAACTCCAGCGGGGTGAGCTGGATCAGCTTGTCCCCGCGGCGCACCTGGTGGCTGCTGGTGGAGATCACCAGGTCACCGATCCGGTACAGGTCCCCCTCCCCGTGGCTGTCGGCCCGCCGCAGCCGGGTACGGATCCGGGCGATCAGTTCCTTGGCCTTGAAGGGTTTGCTGATGTAGTCATCGGCACCGGCCTCCAGCCCGCCGACGACATCCATGGTGTCGCTCTTGGCGGTGAGCATCACGATTGGCACCCCGGACTCGGCCCGGAGGTCCCGGCAGATCTCCACCCCGTCGCGGCCGGGCAGCATCAGATCCAGCAGCACCAGGTCCGGGTGGTACTCCCGGAAGGCATCGAGTGCACGGTCGCCGGAGCTGCACCACTGGCTGGCATAGCCCTCCTGGGACAGGACCAGTTGCAGCATCTCGGCCAGCGCTGCGTCGTCGTCCACCACCAGAATGCGGCTGCCGGGCTGGCTGCTCTCGCTCATCGGTCCTCCTGCGATCCACCGCCAATGATAACGGTTTGATAACCGAATCCCGCGGCACGCGCTAGTTGTAGTTGGGATCCTCAACCCAGGTGGAGAACCATGCCAGGTCGGCGCCCTGGCGACGCAATGCGCGGCGCCACAGACCCAGCGGGTTGGCGCCAAAGATGTCCTCGTCCCGGGCCGGCACCCGGTGCCAGTCGCCGCGCACCAGCTCCGATTCCAACTGGCCGGCATCCCAGCCGCAGTAGCCGGCGAAGATCCGCAGGTCCGAATAGGCGCCGTCGATGATCTCGATCGGGGTGTCCAGGTGCAGCAGCCCCAGGTCGGCGGTGATCCGACGCCAGCCCGGCGGCTCGTCGTGCGGATGGGCCAACTTGGCGACGCAGACCGCCCCGTCGGGCGAGATCGGCCCGCCCTCGAAGAGCACCTGCGGTGGGCAGACCTGCTCGGCCCACCGCGGCAGCACATCGGTGAGCTGGGTCTCGGAGAAGCGGTTCAGAATGACGCCCAAGGCGCCCGACTCGTCGCAGTCCAGCAGGAAGATCGCCCGCTGATCCCAGTAGTCGTCGGCCATGCCTGCCCGTGCCAGCAGCAATTCGCCGGCCTTGGGGCGGTTGGGCATTCTCACGTCGCCAGTCTTGCACGCCCACCCAGGCGGAAAAAGGTAGATTGCCCCGGTGACCCACAGTGAGCGCTTTGCCCGGCTACGTCTGGTTCTCGGCGACGAGGGGCTGGTTGCCCTGCAGGGCTCCACGGTTATGGTGCTCGGTCTGGGCGGAGTGGGCTCCGCCTGCGCGGAGGCCCTGGCCCGCGGCGGCGTCGGGGGGTTGGTCCTGCTGGACCGCGACGTGGTGGAGGAGAGCAACATCAACCGTCAGGCCCTGGCCTTCCTGTCCACCGTCGGGCGGGTCAAGGCCGAGGTGATGGGTGAGATGGTGGCCGACATCAACCCGGATTGCCGCACCATCACCCAGCAGGTCTTCCTCAGCCCGGAGAACCTGGCCGACACGCTGGACGCCCATCCCCGCCCGGACTACGTGATCGACTGCATCGACACCATCTCCCAGAAGCTCGCGATCGCCCAGTGGTGCGCCGAGCGGGGACTGCCTCTGCTCTCCTCCATGGGCGCAGCCAACAAGCTGGACCCAACCCAGCTGGAATTCGCCAGCATCGAGCGGACCCGCTCCTGCCCCCTGTCCCGGGTGATCCGACGGGAATGCCGTCGCCGCGGCATCGCCGGGCTGGAGGTGCTGTCCTCCCGGGAGTTGCCGGTGGCCGTCGACTCCAGCGGGGGTTGGTCCAAGAGCGAGACGTTGGGTTCGATGAGCTACATGCCACCGGTGATGGGCCAGATGCTGGCCGGGCTGGCGATCCGACGCCTGGCCGGTCTGGCCCCCATGCCCGCGCCCCCGCACCTCGTCCACCGCACGCCGGAGCAGCCGGTCACCCTGCTGGACAGCCACCACCACTTCGACTTCCTCACCGGCGTCCGGGCTCGTCGGCATTTCCTGGCGCAGCTGGCCAGTGACGACGTCCGGCTGGTGGCCCAGACGCTGGCCCCGTCCGACTTCATGGAGCTGGTCGCCCAGTCGAACGAGCTGGGAGACGGGACTCCCCTGCCGTTGTGGTCGGTCGGCTTCCACCCCTGGTACATCGAGGACGCCGATCACGCCCAGGCGGAGCTTGCGGTCTTCGCCCAAGCCGTACAGCAGACCCGCTTCGTCGGCGAGGTGGGGCTGGACTTCAGCCCCCGTCGGCTGGAGCAGGCTCCGCCAGACCTGCAACGACGAGTGCTGCGGGAGCTGCTGGAGCACACCTGTCAGGCCGCGGAGCAGGGTTCCACCGGCCAACCCCACGTGGTGTCCCTGCACGCGGTTCGCTCCGCCGGCGACGTCCTGGACCTGCTCACCGAGCTGGATGCCACCAACCGCAATGTGGTGCCGGTCTTCCACCGCTTCGGTGGCACCAGCAATGACCTGACCCGGCTGATCAAGCTGGGCGGCCACCTGTCCGTGCACCCACAGCTGCTCACCCGCAAGCGTGGCCGGGCCTTCCTGCAGCAGGTGCCCGCGGATCGCCTGCTGCTGGAGAGTGACCTCCCCCGTGAACGGACGCCCGGGGAGGAGCAGGAGGACCCGCAGGAGACCGCCGCCGAGGCAGCGCGGGAGTTGGTGAGCTCTCTCACCCAGACCCTCACCGCCCTCTCGCAATTACGCCAGTGGGACATGGCCACCGAGATCACCCAGACCCAGTCCCGCCTCTACGGGATCGGCTGACGGTTACGGCTCCCGTTGGGCAAGCCCGTGTCAGAGCGGTACCCGGGCTGGTGTACACGGTTGTCGGCGACGAGATCCGCATCGCCAACTGCCGCTACCATTACGGCGATGACCGCAGCCTGGGAAACGGTTGCAGAAGCCACGAAAGGACACAGCAAGGCCGGGGCTGCTTCAGCAGCCCCGGCCTTGCCAAACAGAGGGTTGTGGTGGAGCTCAGGGGGCACGTGTCGAACACCTCACATGGAGTGATCACCTGCTGCTGATCCTCGTGTCGACCGACGCGTACGATCAGTACAGCATCGCCAGCGGTATCAACGCGACGCCGTCTGAACGTCGCCCAGCGGTATCTCCCGCATAAAGGACGATCTTGTCAACGAGCCGGTCACCGATGCGTTCGCCGAGCCAGTGAAGATGTTCGACGTGACGATCCGTGATGGTCTTCGCCAGTTTCACCTCGATACCAAGCACTGTCCCATCGAAGCGCTCTACGATCAGATCCACTTCTTGGCGTCCGCCACGCGTTCGCAGGTGGAACACCTTGGCTTCAGCTGATGTCGCCGCCGCCCGCACGGCCAGCGTCGCAAGGCTCTCGAACAGCTGACCGAAGAGTTCCGCGGTGCCTGCGGCACCGCTGGTGAGCTTCTCCTCCGTGACACCCAAGAGATGTGCGGCAAGGCCGGGATCGCAGAGCTGATGCTTGTCGCCAACGGTCAATCGCCCCAGCGGCTGCACTGACGGCGTCCAGGCAGGCACCGGATCCAGCACCCAGATCTTGTCCAACAGGTTCCGGTAGACCTGTACCGACGCCTTGGCAGGCTTGTCGCCAGCGCCCGCAGTAGCCGCATTCAGGATCGTCGAGTAGGCCGCGTCCGTTGACGAGGCCGCTGCATATGCCGTCATCCATGCGCGCAGCGATTCAGGTCGACGCACCCGCATCCCCATGTCCACCAAATCCCGATCGATGATACGCGTCGCATAACCCTCAAGAGCATGTCGCCGCAGCTTCGGCGGCAACTCATTGATCGCCGGAAACCCCGAACTGCAAATCTCGCGGGCATAGTCCCGATGTGTGAAGTCACAGCTCCCAGTGAGTGCGGCCGTACCCTCAAATAGGTCTGCGAGGGAGATCGTCGGACGGGTCGATCTCCGTTCAGCAAGACTGAGCGGGCGCATGCGCAGGGACACAATCCGGGCAGCGCCCGAATGCGTGTCGACGCCGTCGTGCGGGGACGCGCTTCCTGTCAGGAGGAACTTCGTGGGAACCCTGGCGTCCACCAGTCGCCGAACGCGATCCCAGACCTCCGGCTGGCGTTGCCACTCGTCCACGCACACCCTCGCCTCTCGGGTGAGCAACCCAGCCGAGTCCAGTTCATATGCCTGGCGAACATCCGCAGAATCCAGATTCAGGACCGCGTCGCAGTGGCGAGTTGCCGTCTCCGTCTTGCCCACAGCTTTCGGCCCGTCGAGCGCCACTGCAGGCAAGCCCGCCAAGAGTTCTTCGACTTCCGCATCGAGATAGCGCGGGAGATACTCGCCCCCCACTCCAACCGTCCGCAGCATCACACCCCCTACTGGCCGTCCTGCCCGCACCTTACTGGCCATTCTGACCAAAATCTACCAGTCATTTCGCCCAGGCACTGGGTGGAGAACCCGTTGGGCTCTATTTCTTTGCCCAAGCCTAGACCTGCCGCCACCTGATCAGGGGGCCGCGTGTAAGCACCCGGCACAGCTGAAAGATCCGTTGCTCCTCGACGAAGATGGAGAATGGCGACATGACCTGGTCCTTGGACGAGCCCGGCGTCCTCGCGCTGCCCAGCGGACGCCTCCTACGAGGGCGGCGCTGGACGACCACCGTGAAGAACCCACCCGATCTGGGGCTCTACGCGCTGTGGCGCGACCCCACGCCCGACTGGCCTTACCGCTGGATTCGATGGCCAGACTTCGGACTACCGATCCACGGCAAGGCAGCGTGGACAACCATCGAACAGACTTGGCAGGCCGCAGAATCCCAGCGCATCGAAGTCGCCTGCGGCGGCGGAAAGGGCCGCACCGGAACCATCCTTGCCGCCATGGCCATCCTTGAAGGACTCAGCGCCGACGACGCCATTGCCTGGGTACGGACCCACTACGACCAACACGCCGTCGAAACTCCATGGCAACGCACATGGCTCCAACACCGTCGAGATCCCCGATAGTCCGCATCCTGGCCAATCCCGCACACGGATCTTCCTTGCCCTCACTCAGTTCACCAGCAAACAGCAAGGCCGGAGCTGCTGATGCAGCCCCGGCCTTGTCAAACAGGGTTGTGGTGGAGGTGGCGGGAATTGAACCCGCGTCCTCAAGAGGCGAACCAGGCATTCTCCGGGCGCAGCTGTGGTTGACGCTTTTCTCGGCCCCCACGCTCTCTACAGCACGTCGTGGACAGGCCCAGTATCAGTAAAGTCCCGATCAACCCCTGACACACAGGTTGATCAGCAAGCCTTCTGGATGAGGCCAGCTACCGGGTCGAAGGCTAAACCCGGGCTGACCCTTCGGTCACTGCTCAGGCAGCGAGAGCGAAGTCTGCGCGATTGGTGTCGGCAGTTATAGGTTTCCGGGGAACATTTACGTGTTGACCCTGGATTCACGGCCCGCTTCTCCTGGAACTACCGTCCCAAGTCGAAACCAGTCACCCCCCTGTTGAGTTGTCCTGCCCGTGGGCAGTGCCGGGTTTCACCAACACCCGGTTCTTGCCATGCTACTCGTACAACGTGCCCAGCACCAATGGATATTCCCTTGGACAAGCTCGGGGACCGTGGCGTCAGCGGCCGAGTTCCTTGAGGTCGCGCCCCTGCGGACGGCCCTCGTCGAGCGGCCGCAACGGGACCACGCGGCTTACGGGGTTTCGCCAGTCGTCACCCGACGCCGCGTGCGCGATGCCGGCGACGGTGAGCACCAGCCAGGTGATCCCCAGCACACCGCTCAGCGCGCCGCCCAGGAAGCCCTCGGTCAGCGCGCCGGTGATCGCCATCACCAGCAGCGCCACCAGCTGGAAGTTGAAGGCCTTGGCGGCCTCGCGTCGCGCATAGCTCTGGTGCGGGGCCAGCGCGTAGCAGACCGCCGGGCCGACGAAGAAGGATCCCAGGCCGCTCAGGTGGGCGATGGTGGCTCCGGCACGGCCTGCGGGGCCGGGAACGCCGGTCGGCCGGCTGGAACGCATCAGCAGGCTGGCGCCGGTACCCACGGGCACCCGGGCCAGACCCTCGAAGGCGCGGTTCATCTCGCGTCGGGTGGTGGCCTGGAGCACCGTCTCGACCCGGGCGTCGAGTTCATAGATGGTCAACCGACCCTCGGCGTAGGCCTGCTGGAGGTAGCCGAGGCTTCGTTCCCGTTGCTCTTCGGTGACGGGCAGGCCGAGCGACGGATGCTCGAAGGCGGACATCAGGGGCTGCTTTCGGGTGGGCGCGATGGTGGTGGACATGTCTTGATTGTTGCCCGCCCACCACCACCGCACCATCGGGGCCAGCCCTGAGGCCGCCCCGAAATCAGCCGGGTTCGGGTCAGCGGACGGCCAGCAGATCGCAGACGAAGATCAGGGTCTCGCCGGGGGCGATCACGCCGCCCGCACCACGCTCGCCATAGGCCAGGTGCGGCGGGATCACCAGCTTGCGCCGGCCGCCCACCTTCATGCCCTGGATGCCGGTGTCCCACCCGGAGATGACCTGGCCGGAACCCAGGTTGAACTGCAGCGGGCCGCGGCCATAGCTGGAGTCGAACTCTTCACCGGTGGAGAAGGCGACGCCGACATAGTGCACGGCCACGGCCATGCCGGCCTTGGCCTCGGGTCCATCACCCTCCACCAGGTCGGTGATCTCAAGGTCGGTGGGCGCGGGGCCCTCGGGGAAGTCGATTTCAGGCTTTTCAGTCATGCGGCAAGCCTGCCACATCTCACCAGCTGCCGACGCCCCCGCCGCCGCCACCGCCACCGGAGAAGCCGCCTCCCCCACCGAAGGAGGACCCACCGCCGAAGCCGGAGCCGGAATGACCCACCGACGACGGCACGTGGATCTCGGGCGCCGCGGCATGGTCGATGGTGTTCAGCGAGTTGTTGAAGACGTAGAAATTCCAGTGGTCATAGGGACCGTAGTACCAGACCGGCGGCTCGGCGCTCAGCCGGCCCATCCGGACCAACTGGGCACACAGGTCGGCCCAGCGATCGGTCAGGCCGAACAGGATCGCCCACGGCAGGTAGCGGGAGAAGATGTCCTCCCCCTCCTCGAAGCGCAGCTGGTCGGCCTCCGCGGTGGCCAGGTAGGTGCGGAAACCCTCCACCTGGTCGGTCAGGGCCCGGCCCAGGCCGGTGCGCTGGCCTCGACGAGCCTTGGAGCGCACCACCAGCACCGTCAGGGCCAGCGGAATCACCGGCAGCAGCAGCCACAGCACGCTGGACAGCGTCCCGCCGAAGAAGAACCAGGCGAAGGCCAACATCATCACGCCGGAACAGCCGAAGCTGGCGCCCGTTGCCGACGGGACGGCGGTGAACCAGCGGTTGCTGGCCACCTGGTTGCGGACGCTGGTCACCAGCGCGGAGTGCGCCAGATGCATCGAGCCCTGGTCGGAGAGGTCGATCTCCTCGCTGCCTGCACCCCCGAACAGCCGCTGCAGCAAGACCTGTTCGTGTGGCCGGGTGGCCACCGAGGGGTCCACCAGTTGCACCCTGGCCGAACCGGGTTCGCTGGAAAGCTTCACCGCACCC
Source organism: Luteococcus sp. H101 (assembly GCF_038433155.1). Lineage (NCBI taxonomy): Bacteria > Bacillati > Actinomycetota > Actinomycetes > Propionibacteriales > Propionibacteriaceae > Luteococcus > Luteococcus sp. H101. The sequence continues at coordinate 101,776 of NZ_JBCDMW010000016.1, read as the reverse complement.
CGTACCGCCAGATCAACCAATGTCGCGGTCGTTTCCTTGGTGTCCAGGATGCCGTCGGCCAGCAGCCCGGCCTCGGCGACGCTGATCCGGGGTGGGGAGAAGGCGACGGGGATCTCGATGTCGTCGCTGGGCTTCTGCGGAGTGCGCTCCCCCGGCCCCGGAATGACCCCGGGTGGCAGGCCGACGTAGCGCAGGTCACGCCCGCGTCGCCGCCACCACATCATGCCTAGCAGCGGCGAGACGACCAGGCTGAGCAGCCCGGCGCCCATCCCCACCTTCTGCAGAGCCACTTCGTCGGCATCGGCCCGGCTGGTCAGGTGTGGGGCATTGTCGCTGATCTTCCCGGCGCCGATCTTGGCGGCGACGGTGAGTACCTCGCCGGGTGCCTTGCTGGCCTGGGTGAACTCGGCCTTGCCGCCGTTCACCCGCGCGCTGCTGCAGTCCGACTTGCTGGGTGGCGTCGCGGAGGAGCACAGGACGTCCTTGACTCCGCCCGGCACGCTCACCGACACGGTGATGTTGCGCACCATCGGGGTCTCGCCGCTGATCGCGTCCCAGCTGAACTCGTCGTAGCCGGAGAAGGTGCGCATCGCGCCGACGATCTCATAGGTGATGGTGTAGGTCACGGAGCGGGTCTGGATGTACTGACCGGCACTACCGATCCGGAGGGTGTAGTTCTCATTGCGGCCGTCGACGTCAGTGCGCGGCTGCCACTGCGCCGAGGCGCCGTCGCTGGCGCTGACCCGAACATTCTCCACCCCATAGACCGCGTCGTGCCGGTCGTCATAGGCCTCCCGGGTGACGAAGGAGCGGGTGATCCCCTGCCGGCCGCTGCTGCCGAAGCGGTAGACCAGCGTCTCGGTGGCCCTGACCCGGCCGTTGGGTTGCACCGCGTACTGGATCGCCCAGGAATCCACCGAATCGGTTGCCGCCCAGGCAGGTTGTGGGTTGACGACGCCCAAGAGGGCGAACAGGGTGGTGAACAGCCCCAGCAGGGCCGCCCGCAGGCCCCTGGTCATCCGCGTCGCCGGTTGCGCTCGGCCAGCTCCCGCTGGGTCTCCCGGTTCATGTCCCGCTCCCGGATGGTCTGGCGCTTGTCCCAGTCCTTCTTGCCGGTGCCGACGGCGATCTCCACCTTGGCGTAGCCGTCGTTGAAGTAGACCGCCAGCGGGACGATGGTCTTGCCGGTGTTGCCCACCTCCCGCTCCAGCTTGTCGATCTCGCGCCGGTTGAGCAGCAGCTTGCGGGTGCGCTTGGCCGCGTGATTGGTCCACGTGCCGAAGGCATATTCCGGGATGTGGGCATTGCGCAGCCAGACCTCGCCGTCGTCGACGGTGGCGAAGGCATCCACCAGCGAGCAGCGCCCATTGCGCAGGCTCTTCACCTCGGTACCGGTGAGCACCATCCCGGCCTCATACTTCTGCCCGATGTGGTAGTCGTGCAGCGCCTTCTTGTTCTGGGCGATGAGTTTGCGGCCCTTCTCGCGTGGCACGTGCTCTCCCTGGGGTTCTTCGACGAAACGGCTGTGACTCCCCAGAATAGGCCCTCCGGGAGGGGCTCAGAAATAGGTGTTGGGGTTGACCAGCTGGCCGTCCCGCCAGACCATCAGGTGCAGATGGCAGCCAGTGGAATAGCCGGTGGTGCCCACATGGCCCAGCACCTGACCCTTGGTGACCTTCTGCCCCACACCCACCACATAGTGGGTGGCGTGGTTGTAGGCGGTGGTGACGTAGTGCCCGTCGACCGAGCCGTGGTCGACGATCAGCCGGTTGCCGTAGCCCGCGTTGTAGTAGGCCTCGGTGACCACGCCGTCGGCGGGGGCCACCATGGTGGTTCCGCACGCGGCGCCGTAGTCCATGCCGTCGTGCAACTTCCAGATGTGCAGCACCGGGTGGAAACGCTGCCCGAAGGGTGAGGTCACGGGGCCCTGGACCGGGGCGCCGAAGCCGCCGCCGGCGGAGGCGGCAGGCGCGGTCTGGGGCGGCGCGGCGGACAGCGGCGTGCGATCCGCTCCGGTGTGCTTGCTGGCGGCAGCCTTGGCGGCCGTCTCCGCCTTCTTGGCGCCCTCCGCCTTGCGCTGCGCCTCGGCCTCCAGCTGGGCGGCCGCGGCCTGGGCAGCCTTCGCAGCGGCGGCCTTCTGGGCGGCGATCCGGGTCTCGATCCGCTGCTGGACCGCGCTCGACTCGGCCGCCAGGGCCTGCTGCCGCTGCTTCTCCGCGGCCACCTTGTCCGCGGCGGCGGTCCGGGCCTGCTGGTGGGCGCTCACCAGTTGGTCCACCGAGGCCTTGGCCTGGCTGGCCTGGGCTGCGGCCGCCTTGGAGGCGGTCAGCTGGCTGGCCGCCTTGGCGCGGGCCTCGGCCACCTGCTTCTCCGCCTCCGTCTGGGCCCGTTTGGCGACGTCCAACTTCACCTGCAGGGCCTTCAGGCGATCCATCTGCGCCTGGGTGGCATTGAAGATGGTGGTGGACCACTGCATGGTGGAGTTCACGTCGGCGGTGCTGTTGACCTCGGTCACGAAGGCTGCGATCCCCAGCAGTTCGGTGTTCTGCTGGTGGGTCTCGCGCACCGAGGCGCCGATCAGCCGGGCCTCGGCCAACACCCGTCGGTGGTTGTCCACGACGTCCTTCTGGGCCTTGGCCAGCTTGGCGCGGGCCGCGTCCAGGGCCTTGGCCTGCCGAGCATCCTCGGCCTGGGCAGCATCCCGGGCAGCAACCGCTGCCGCCAGCGCCTTGCGCGCCGTGGCCAGCTCGGCCTGGGAGGTGGCCAGGGTCTCGGCAGCCTGGTTCAATTCGGCGGAAAATTCGGCCAGATCGGACTGGGACTGCGCCATCCGCGTGTTGATCCGGTCCCGTTCGTCATCCAGGTCCTCGGCCCCCGCAGGGGGGGCCAGAGCGAGGGTCAGGCCCACCGCGGTCACGGCAACCAGGGCGAGGCGCGCCGACGCCCGGGCGCGCGCTCGAGAGCATCTACCGTCGGTGAACTCCTCGACGCTGGCTGCGGTGTCCATGGGCGTTCTACCTCATCCCGGCCAAAGCTGAGCGTGGGGTCACTCAGACTCTCAGGTATTTCCTAGTTGCAAGCAACGTCGGAATGATAGCCAGCGCAATACCCACCAGCGCAACCGCGACCATCGCCACTCCCGCGTGCTGCCAGGAAATCCAGCGCAGGGCCTTGATGGAAACTTCAGCGTTCTTCACGATCACCGACCAGTAGCCGAAGGCCAGGGTGCCGCAGGCCAGACCGGCGCCCACCAGCCCGGCCACCAGGCTCTCCAGCAGGAAGGGCAGCATGATGTAGGAGTTGGAGGCACCCACCAGCCGCATGATGCCCAGTTCGCGACGCCGGCTGAAGGCCGCCATCCGGATGGTGTTGGCAATCTGCAGGGCGGCGGCCAACAGCAGCAGGACGCTCATCCCGATGGTGGCCCACTTCAACGCATTCAGCCAGCTGAACAGCGGGTCCAGGACCTTGTGCAGGTCCTGGACATTCTGCACACCGGGCAGCACCTCCGCCTCGTCCACCACCCCGGCGTACTGGGCCGGATCCTTGAGCTTGATCCGGTAGGAGTCCTGCATCTGGTCGACGGTCAGCGTCTCCAGGATCGGCGAGTCGGCGAAGGTCTGCTTGAAGTCGTCGTAGGCCTCCTGCTTGCTCTCGTAGAAGACCTGCCCCACCTCCGGATTGGCCTCCAACCGCTGCTTGATGGCCTGGCGCTGGGCGTCGGTGACATCCTTGCCCGGCTCGCACATGCCACCCTTGGAATCCTGCACGCACAGGAAGACGCTGATCTCGATCTTGTCGTACCACTTGCCCTTGATCAGGTCCACCTGCTGCATGGTCATCAGGCCGGCCCCGAACAGGCTGAGGCTGACCCACATGGTGACGATCACCGCCAGGGTCATGGAGACATTGCGACGAAGCCCGGACCAGGTCTCGCGGAGGGTGTGACGCATCGATATTCCTTTCGGCTGTCCGGACGGCTCAGGCCGTGCCGTAGACACCCTTGGTCTGGTCGCGGATCACGCTGCCCTGATCCAGCTCGATCACCCGTCGTCGCATCTGGTCCACGATGGTGGCGTCGTGGGTGGCGATGATCACGGTGGTGCCGGTCTTGTTGATCCGGTCCAGCAGCTTCATGATCCCGACGCTGGTGGCCGGGTCCAGGTTGCCGGTGGGCTCATCGGCGATCAGGATCTGCGGCCGGTTCACGAAGGCCCGCGCGATGGCCACCCGCTGCTGCTCGCCGCCGGAGAGCTCCTCGGGCAGCCGATGGCCCTTGCCGGACAGCCCCACCAACTGCAGCGTCTCCGGCACCAGCTGCCGGATCTCACTGGTGGGCTTGCCGATCACCTGCAGCGCAAAGGCCACGTTCTCGTCGACGGTCTTGCCCGGCAGCAAGCGGAAGTCCTGGAAGACGGTGCCGATCTGGCGCCGCAGTGCCGGCACCTTCCAGCTGCGCAAGTGGTTCAGGTCCTTGCCCGCGACGTGGATGGTGCCCAGCGTGGGACGGTACTCGCGCAGCACCAGGCGCATGAAGGTGGACTTGCCCGAACCCGACTGGCCGACCAGGAAGACGAACTCGCCCTTGTCGACCTGGACGCTGACATTCTTCAGCGCGGGCTTGGTCTGCCCGTGGTAGATCTTGGTGACATTGTCGAAGGTGATCATGCCCGTCCTTGGCCGTGGGGAAAGCTCGGGGGTGCTGTGGCCGACACGGAGTCTAGGCCGTGCCGGGACCGCGCGACGAACCGTCCCGGACGCGGTCAGCGGACGCTCAGTCGTCCTCGCCCTTCATCCGCCACCGGATCCCGGCGTCGATGAAGCCGTCGATCTCCCCGTCGAAGACGGCATCCGGATTGCCCACCTCGAAATTGGTGCGCAGGTCCTTGACCATCTGGTACGGGTTCAGCACATAGGAGCGCATCTGGTCACCCCAGCTGGCCTTCACGTCGCCGGCCAGTTCCTTCTTCTTGGCCTCCTCCTCCTGCTGCTTGAGCAGCAGCAGGCGGGACTGCAACACCCGCATGGCGGCGGCGCGGTTCTGGATCTGGGACTTCTCGTTCTGCATGGAGACCACCAGGCCGGTGGGCAGGTGGGTGATCCGCACCGCCGAGTCGGTGGTGTTGACACTCTGGCCGCCGGGGCCCGACGAGCGGAAGACGTCCACCCGGATGTCACCCTCGGGCACGTCGATGTGGTCGGTGTCCTCGATCAGCGGGATCACCTCGACGGCGGCGAAGGAGGTCTGGCGTCGGCCCTGGTTGTCGAAGGGGCTGATCCGCACCAGCCGGTGGGTACCGCTCTCCACGCTCAGGGTGCCGTACGCGAAGGGCGCGCTCACCTCGAAGGTGACCGACTTCAGCCCGGCCTCCTCCGCATAGGAGGTGTCCATCACGGTGACCTTGTAGCCGTGCCGCTCCGCCCAGCGGGTGTACATCCGCAGCAGCATCTCGGCGAAGTCCGCGGCGTCGACGCCACCGGCCCCGGCGCGGATGCTGACCACGGCATCGCGCTCGTCGTACTCGCCGGACAGCAGGGTGCGCACCTCGAGGGCCTCGATGTCGCTCTTCAGCTTGCCCACCTCGGTCTGGGCCTCGGCGGCGGCATCCGCATCGGACTCCTCCGCGGCCATCTCCAGCATCAACTGGACGTCGTCCAACCGCTCACGCAGCTGCTCGACGCGTTCGACGTCGGACTGCAGCGCGCTCAACCGGGAGGTGACCTTCTGGGCGTTGGCCTGGTCATCCCACAGGTCCGGCGCGGCCACCTGCTGCTCCAGCTCGGAGATCTCGCGCTTCTTGGCCTCGGGGTCGAGCACCGCCTCGATCGACTTCAGGGAAGTCTCGAGGGTGCTGATGATGTCGGAAAGATCTGCAAGAGCCACGTCGAGGGAGTCTACCCGCGAAAGTCGCTTGCGGCGACGTGAAAGACTTGGACCACTGACGAAAGGACCGCTCGTGGGAGCACTGAAGAATCAACTCAAGCAGGACCTGGTGACCGCCATGAAGGCCAAGGATGATGCCGCCAAGAGCAACATCCGGATGGCCCTGACCGCCATCCACAACGAAGAGGTGGCCGGCGATGTCGCGCGCGAACTGAGCGATGCCGAGGAGACGACGGTGGTCACCAAGGAGGTCAACAAGCGCAAGGATTCCGCCGAGGCCTACCGCGCCGGCGGCCGGGAGGACCTGGCGGACAAGGAGGCCTCCGAGGCAGCCTTCCTGGCCCAGTACCTGCCCGCCCCGCTCACCGAGGACGAGGTGCAGACCCTGGTGGACGAGGAAGTGGCCGCGGCCAGCGTCGACGGCGAGAAGCCGACCATGCGCCAGATGGGCCAGATCATCAAGGCCGTCTCCGCCCGTGCCGAGGGCCGCTCCGACGGCAAGACCATCTCCGGGCTGGTGAAGAAGGCCCTGGCCTGACAGGTCTAGGCAGACCCGCATAGTCAGCCCAGCGCAAGTGGTTGGCTGAGCGTCCACTGACAGCGTCGTTGCGCCGCTGCTCCCGACCCATGTGAGGGTGGAGGGCATGGCTGAACCGACTCCGACCGGCACCACGCAACGCCCCCGCGAGACCTGGATCGACCTGGCACGCGGTGCGTGCGTGCTGCTGGTGGTGCTGTACCACGTGGTGCTGTGGCACCTGCAGCAGGTGGACACCCCGCCCCTGCGGTCGGGCACCTGGGTTGGTCTCAACGACGTGGCCGGCGGGATCCGGATGCCGCTGCTGCTGATGCTGTCCGGGCTGCTGGCGGCCGGCAAGATCGGCCGGGGTCGCTCGGCGGTGCGAGGTGCCGCCGCGAACTACTGGCTGTACGCCGTGTGGCTGACGGTCTATGCCGTCGCGTGGAGCCTGTTCGTCTTCCCCACCCCGGAGAAGGTCACCCTGGGCAGCAGCTGGGCCACGCAGCTCCTGTTGCCGGGAACCCCGTTGTGGTACGTCTTCGCGCTGTCCTGCTACCTGCTCTTTCTCTGGCTGGCCCGGCCGCTGCCGGGGTGGCTGGTGATTGCGCTGCTGGCGGTGCCGATGCTCTTCCTGCACCCGGGCCAGCGGATGTGGATGAAGGTGCCGGTGTTGGCCATCTACTTCGCCATCGGCGTGTACGCGTCGGGCTGGCTGAAGCGCACCCTGCGCAGCCGGGCCTGGGCCCTGGTGCTGGCCGGCGTGATCGGATACCTGGTCTCCGGCCGAATGGTGGGCCTGGCCGGCGGGCGCTGGGAACTGCTGCAGGCCAGCTTCTTCGTCGGCAACCTGGGCAAGGGCCTGACCGCCCTGGGGCTGGCCTGGTATGCCAGCAGGCTCGGCGCCGCGGCGCGGTTGGGCGCGTGGGTGGGGCGGCACACGCTGGCCATCTACGTGATGCATCCGCTGCTGTTGGGCGCCCTGATGCTGGCAACCTCCCACTCCCCTGCCCTGGCCGGTCTGCCCGCCCGGCTGGGAGGGGCCGCGGTGGGCTATCCCCTGCTGGTCACCGCCCTGATCGCGGCCATGGCCCTGGCCCTGGAGGTGGCGCTGAAGAAGCTGGGGGTGCACTTCCTGTTCGGCCTGCCGGGAGCGTGGGACCGCAGGTTACGGGGCTGGGAGCGGGGGCCGGTGGCGCCCCGTCGCGCGGAGCCCAGGTTGGACCCGGTATCCTGAGGCGCACCGCCCGGGCGCATAGCTCAGTTGGTTAGAGCGCTTGCCTTACAAGCAAGATGTCGGGGGTTCGAGTCCCTCTGCGCCCACTGGACTCCCGTCCGGGAATCCGGTACCGAAGGAATGACGATGACGTCGACCCCCCTGACACGTCGGGCGCTGCTCGCAACGGCCACCGCCCTCCCCTTGGCTGCGGCGCTGCCGGAGGTGGCCGACGCCCGGGCTGGTTGGCGGTTGCTGGCCCAGCAGGTGGACTCCCCCGCCAAGTCCTTCGGGTTGATCGGTGCCGGTGACCGTGGCGGGATGATCTCGGCCCCCAGCGACCCGATCCCGCGGCTGAAGCTCAAGGATGGCCGGGTGGTGATCCATCCGACCCAACTGGGCAACCTGCTCAATGCCCACCTGGACTCCTACAGCCGCAGGCCGGACCGGGAGCAGCTGCGCTTTGCCGCCACCGTGATGGAAGCCCTGATGCAGCGGACAGCACGACGTCAGGGCGCCCGCTTCCTGGCCTACGAGTTCAACTGGCATGCCGACGGCCGGCCGCTGCCCGGGCCCTGGTACTCCTCCTTTGGCCAGTCCAAGTTCCCCCGCGCCCTGCACCGGCTGGAGCAGGCCACTGGGGAGCGCAAGTGGGCCCGCTACCGGCAGGAGGTGGTGGCCGCCTTCCACCTGCCGCCACTGCGCAGCCGCCCCACCCAGCCGTGGATCGCCGGCGTCGATGCCAACAACTGCCTCTGGCTGGAGGAGTACCCCTCGCCCGTCGGCCGCTTCTCGACGGTCTTCAACGGCCACTTCTACGCGCTGGCGGAACTGGGCTTCTACCTCCAGCAGACCAAGGACCCGCTGGCACGCGAGGTGGTCCAGGGCGCCGCCGCCACCCTGGACTTCTACCGAAACTACTGCCGGGCCCCCGGCCGGTGGTCCAACTACTTTGCCAACAGCACCACCAATGTGCCGAGCTATCACTCCGTCAACACCAGCTGCTATGTCGGCCTGTGGAACCTGACCGGACTGGGCCGGGTTGGCACGGTCAGCGACCAGATGTTCGCGGACTGGCCGTACACCACCGACACGAGGGCCGCGGGGCGGATCCGGGTGAATCCCGGTGTCCACCAGATCCAGCGGCCCGTCGGTTCCGGGCCGGGCAAGCCCCAGGTCTGGAAGACCACCAGCCCGATGGTGCTGCGCACCACGTCGCGGCACCGCTGGTCAACGGCCACCGGGACCTGGCTCTACATGGCCGAGGGCCCCAAGAGCGGCTTCTGGGTGCGGGAACAGGCGGACCTGGCCTTCCGCGTCGGGCTGGACACCGACCAGGCCATCTATACCCGACCACGGCCGGTGCTGATGAAGCTCGGCGGGCCGATCGTGGGCTACCAATGGTCTGCCGACGGCGTGGGCAAGGCGGTGCGCAGCACCAGCTTCTCCCGCAGCGCCGTCGTGCCGGGAACCCAGCGCGCCACCCTGGGTGGCCGGGGTCACATCCTGGTCACCGAGGGCCGCTTCGCCGGCCTGTGGGTGCGTCAGGGCGGGCGGGTGAACTTCCAGTGAGCACGCAATTCCGCCGCTCCACGGTGAGCGCACTGGCCCTGGCCGGCTTGACCGGCACCCTGCTTCCCCTCAGCTTCCCGGCGCCCGCCCAGGCGGCTCCCACCCAACCCGTCGTGCGGGAGCTCTCCGCGCGCACCGACGTGGCCGGCGGTGGGTTGACCATCCAGATCGACGGCGAGGGCTTCGGCCACAACCCGGTGGTGTCCTTCGGCCAGACGCCCGCCACCGACGTGCAGGTGCTGTCCGCCACCCGGCTGCGGGTGCGGGTGCCCGCCCATCCGGCGGGCCGGGTCCAGGTGACCGTCCGGGCGGACCGCAGCACGTCCCCGGTCGGGCACGGCACGGGCTTCCGGTACGTGTCCGCCTCCGGTCTGCGCTCCACCACGGCCCCCGTCGCCGCCCAGCGTCGACGCGTTGAGGGCGCGGCAGTCACCGGCGGGGTCACCGACCCCCGGCTGGTGGCGTGCATCAACGACGCGCTGGGCCGGCCCATCGGCACCGCCGTCACCCGCCCCGATCTGGCTCGGCTGAGCCAGCTCAATTGCCAGGACCGGCAGATCCAGAGCCTGGCCGGGCTGCGCTGGGCCAGCAACCTCACCCGGCTGGACCTCTCCCGCAATGCCCTCACCGACATCACCGACGTCGCCAGCCTGCGGCAACTGCAGGAACTGTGGCTGGGCAACAACCGGATTGCTTCCCTCACCCCGGTGGCCCCGCTGACGCACCTGCAGGTGCTGGATGCCCGCAGCAACCGGATCGGCTCCCTGGCGCCGGTGGCCACCGCCACCGCGCTGCAGGAGCTGTTGGTGGACGACAACCAGCTCACCGACCTGTCCGCGGTGGCCCGGCTCCCCCGGATCATCACGGTGGAGGCCGCCTTCAACCGGATCGGCTCGCTGAAGCCGCTGGCCGGCCGGCGCACGCTGCGCTCGGTGCAGCTGTGGGGCAATCAGGTCTCCGACCTGACCCCGTTGTCCGGACTCACCGGGCTGGTGGCGCTGGATCTGGCCGCCAACCGGGTCAGCCGGGTGGAGGCCCTGTCCCGCCTGACGCTGCTGCAGGAACTGAACCTGGAACAGAACCAGGTCCGGGTGCTCGGCCCGCTGCGCCGGCTGACGGCGCTGACCTCACTGAACCTGAATGCCAACCAGGTCAGCGACGTGTCCCCGCTGGCCGGTCTGGGCAAGCTGACCTGGCTCTTCCTGCGGCAGAACCGGATCACCGATCTGGCCCCGCTGCGCGGGGTGCGGGCGCACGCCATCGAGGCGCAGGACCAGTACCTGCCCCTGCCCGGCAACACCACCGGCTGGTGGCCGCTGAGCGTGCGGGACCGGGCGGGCCGGGTGCCCGCCGCCCAGGGAGCCAGCCTGGGCACCGGGATCCTGCGCTGGCCCGGAGCGGGTTATCGCAGCATGACCTTCGCCTCCGCGGACCAGACCTTCAGCGGGCGGGTCACCCAGCGGGTGCAGCGTGCCAGCACCGAACGCTTCGGGGACCTGAGCGGTGACGGCTGGGCGGACCTGTACGCCCTGCGCGCCGGAACGCTGCAGGTGCATCCCGGCAGCGCGGCCAACCTGCTGACGCCGGTGACCGTCTCCTCGGCCTGGGGCAACACCAACTGGCTCGGCCGGGTGCACGACTTCAACGGTGACCGGCAGACCGACCTGTTCTCCCGGGACCGGGACGGCCGGTTGTGGTCCTGGCAGGTGGTGGGGCTGGGCTCGATGTCCTCGGCCCGCCAGATCGGCAAGGGCTGGTCCTCGATGCGGCTGATGACCCAGGCCGGCCGGCTGGCCGGCGGAAGCAGCCAGCACTTCATCGCGGCCGACAGCACGGGCGCGCTCTACCGCTGGACCATGACCCCCACCGGGCTGGCCCAGCGCACCCGGATCGGGGTCGGATTCGGCCCGGTCCGGACGCTGCTTCCCGTCGGTGACTGGAACCGCGACGGCCGGGATGACCTGGCCGCCATCTGGCCAAACGGCCGGATGCAACTGTTCACCACCACCCCCGCCGGGACGCTGACCAATGGCCGAGTGATCGGCCAGGGCTGGGCCGGCCTAACGTCGGTGACGATCGCCGGGAAACTCTCCACCGGCGGCACGCTGGACCTGGTGGCGCGACGGCCGGATGGCCGAATCTCGGTCTGGCCCAACCGGGCCGGCACGTGGGGCAGCCCACGGACCGTCGCCACCGGCTGGCCGGCCAACTCCGCTGTCAGCTGACTGGGGCCCCGAGGCCCTTCCGCGACGCAGCCCCAAGGTGCTTGACTGGCTGAAACGCGGAAGGAGCATCCCCATGACCGATCCCACCGTTCCCCAGGAAGACAGCCTCGGCGCCCTGCCCCCGGGCGCCCGCACCACCGGTTCCACCATGTCCAACGGCGCCCCCGCCGTGAGCGACCGCAACTCGTTGAGCATCGGCCCCGACGGCCCGCTGCTGCTGCACGACGTGCACCTGGTGGAGAGCCTGGCCCACTTCAACCGGACCAATGTGCCGGAGCGTCGCCCCCACGCCAAGGGCTCCGGCGCCTTCGGCACCTTCGAGACCACCGAGGACGTCAGCCAGTACACCCGGGCGGCCCTCTTCCAGCCCGGGGTGAAGACCGACATGTTGGCCCGTTTCTCCACCGTGGCGGGCGAGATGGGTTCCCCCGACACCTGGCGTGACGTGCGCGGCTTCAGCCTGAAGTTCTACACCGACGAGGGCAACTACGACCTGGTGGGCAACAACACCCCGATCTTCTTCGTGCGGGACCCGCAGAAGTTCGCGCACTTCATCGCCTCCCAGAAGCGCCTGCCCGGCAACGGCCTGCGGGACAACCAGATGCAGTGGGACTTCTGGAGCCTCAACCCGGAGAGCGCCCACCAGGTGACCTACCTGATGGGTGACCGCGGCCTGCCGCGCAGCTACCGGCACATGAACGGCTACGGCTCGCACACCTACATGTGGGTGAACGCGGCCGGCGAGCGGTTCTGGGTGAAATACCACTTCCACAGCCAGCAGGGCGTCGAGGGCCTGACCGGCGAGCGGGCCACCGAGATTGCCGGCGAGGATGCCGACTTCCACCGTCGTGACCTGTGGCAGGCGATCGAGCGCGGGGACTACCCGCAGTGGCGCCTCTCGGTGCAGGTGATGCCCTATGAGGAGGCGAAGGACTACCGGTTCAACCCCTTCGACCTGACCAAGACCTGGTCCCACAAGGACTACCCGCTGATCCCGGTGGGCACCATGACGCTGAACAAGAACCCGGACAACTTCTTCGCCCAGATTGAGCAGGCCGCCTTCAGCCCGTCGAACCTGGTGCCCGGGATCGGCTTCAGCCCGGACAAGATGCTGCTCGGGCGGGTCTTCGCCTACCCGGATGCGGCGCGGGCCCGGATCGGCACCAATTTCGACCAGCTGCCGGTCAACCGTCCGCGGGTGGAGCGCAACTTCTATGCCATCGACGGCCACATGAACTACGAACAGGGGAAGACCGCCGCCGTCTACGCCCCCAACTCGATGGGCCGCCCCTATGCCGACCAGGTGGGCCCGGCCCACAACGGCTGGGAGGCCGACGGCGAGATGGTGCACCAGGCCTACACCCTGCACGCCGAGGACGACGACTTCGGCCAGGCCGGCACCCTGGTCCGGGAAGTCTGGGATGACGAGCAGCGGGCCCGCTTCGTGGACACCGTCGCCGGGCACCTGCTGGGCGGCGTGACCGGTGAGGTGCTGCAGCGGGCCCTGGCCTACTGGAAGGCCGTCGACGAAACCACCGGGGCCCGGATCCAGGCCAAGGTGGAGGCGGCCCAGCCGGACAACCGCAATCCCGGCGGTGAGCCCGACAAGGCCAAGGGTCGCGCCGACGCCGGAGTCCAGGACAAGCGGACCAACGCCGCCCACTGACGGCCCCGCGGCATGCCGGACGAACTCACTGGCCCTACCCTTGACCAGTGAGTTCGTCCTTGGGCGCCCCGCGCCGCACGCAGCAGTCCCCCTTCCTCCGCTGGTTCCTGGAGCGGGACGAGACCGATTCCTCCGGTCCCTATGAGAATCCCGACGAGTCGGTCAACCAGAACCACGTCAAGCCGTGGTACGCCGTGATGTGCCTGACCGGCGTCGACTACTTCTCCACCTTGGGCTACCAGCCGGGCATCGCCGCCGTCTCGGCCGGCATCCTGGCCCCCGTCGCCACCCTGGTGCTGGTGCTGATCACGCTCTTCGGCGCCCTCCCGATGTATCGACGGGTGGCCAAGGAGAGCCCCAATGGCGACGGTTCGCTGTCCATGCTGGCCAAGCTGCTCAGCTACTGGCCCAGCAAGGTGCTGGTGCTGGGGCTGATTGGCTTCATCGCCACCGGATTCATCTTCACCATGACGCTGTCCGCCGCCGACGCCACCGCACACATGGTGGAGAACCCGATGCTCAAACAGGCGCTGGAGGGCAAGCAGGTGATCATCACCCTGCTGTTGCTCACGCTGCTGGCGGCGGTCTTCCTGAAGGGCTTCAGCGAGGCGATCGGCGTGGCCGTGGTGCTGGTGCTGGTCTACCTGGGCCTGTCCGTGGTGGTGATCGTCCGCGGGCTGATGGAGGTGCTGGAGCACGCCTCACTGGTGACCGACTGGAGCCGGCTGGCGGTGGCCCAGAACGGCAACTGGCTGGGGGTCTTCGGCGCCGCGATGCTGGTCTTCCCCGCCCTGGCGCTTGGCCTGTCCGGCTTCGAGACCGGCGTGCTGGTGATGCCCCAAGTCAAGGGCGACGCCTCCGACACCCGCGGCAACCCGGCCGGCCGGATCCGCAATGCCAAGAAACTGCTGGCCACGGCGGCGCTGATGATGAGCCTGCTGTTGATCGGCTCCTCCCTGGCCACCACCCTGCTGATCCCGGCCAAGGAGTTCCAGCCCGGCGGCGAGGCCAATGGCCGGGCCCTGGCCTACCTGGCCCACCAGTACCTGGGCGAGGGTTTCGGCACCGCCTACGACGTCTCCACCATCCTGATCCTGTGGTTCGCCGGGGCCTCGGCCATGGCGGGGCTGCTCAACGTGGTGCCCCGCTACCTGCCGCGCTTCGGGATGGCGCCGGACTGGGCCAAGGCGGTCCGGCCGCTGGTGGTGGTGATCTGGGGCATCGCCGCCGTTGTGACCATCATCTTCAAGGCCAGCGTGGATGACCAGGCCGCCGCCTATGCCACCGGCGTGCTGGCGCTGATGACCTCGGCCGCCGTCGCCGTCGCCCTGACCGAGCTGCGCCGCAAGCACTGGGCACCCGGCTTCTACTTCAGCCTGATCAGCGCCATCTTCATCTACACCTTCGTGCAGAATGTGCTGACCCACCCGGGAGGTCTGTGGATCTCCCTGCTCTTCGTCGCCCTGATCATGGTGGTGTCCATCTGGTCCCGCACCAACCGCAGCCTGGAGCTGCGCGTGCCCATCGTGATCTACGACGAGGGCGCCCGCCAGATGCTGGACCAGGCCATCGCCGATGCCCAGGCGAAGCCCTGCCCGGTGCGCTTCCTGGCCAACAAGCCCGGCTCCGGCAGCGAGGATGAATACAACTACAAGGCGCTGGAGGTGCGGTTGGACAACCACATCCCCAACGAGTCGGCCACCCTCTTCCTGGAGGCGGTGATCTCCGACGCCTCGGACTTCGAGGCGCCGGTGGAGGTGACCTCGGCCGTGGTGGGCCGGCACAAGATCCTGCGCGCCCGCGGCACCGCCGTACCCAATGTGATTGCCGCGGTGCTGCTGGACGTCAACGCGCGCACCAATGAGCCGCCGCACTGCTACTTCGAGTGGTCGGAGAAGGGGCCGGTGCAGAGCGCGCTGCGCTTCCTGGTCTCCGGCGAGGGCGACACTCCCCCGCTGGTGCACGAGATCATCCGGCGCAAGCAGCCCGAAGAACGGTGGCGCCCCCAGCTGCACGTTGGGGGCTGATGAGGCGCCACCTCTTCCTCCCACGAGCGCAGCCGCGAACCTGCGAGCGGCGATGCGCGCGAGTGTTCGGGGGTTCAAGGGGGTCGTCCCCCTTGCCCACGACACCGAACGGTGGCGCCCCCAGCTGCACGTTGGGGGATGAGGGCTCCGAATCAGCCCAGGATCTGGTCGATCCGGGTGAGCTCCTCGTCACTGAAGTCCAGCTTCGCCAGGGTCTGGAGATTGTCCTCCAGCTGCTCAAGGGAGCTGGCGCTGATCAGCGTCGACGTCACCCTGGCGTCCCGCAGGATCCAGGCCAGCGCCATCTGGGCCAGCTTCTGACCGCGCTCCTGCGCCAGTTCGTCGAGGGCACGAACCTTGCCCAGGGTGGCCTCGTCCAGCTGGTTGGCCAGGTTCTGCACCCGGGCGGCGCGGGAGTCGGCGGGGATGCCGTCCAGGTAGCGGTCGGTGAGGATTCCCTGCTGCAGCGCGGAGAAGGCGATGATGCCCATCCCCTGCCGCTCGCACTCGTCGGTCAGCCCGTCCTCCACCCAGCGGTCCAGCATGGAGTACTTGGGCTGGTGGATCAGCAGCGGGGTGCCCAGCTCGCTCGCGATCCGGTTCGCTTCGCGGGTCTGCTCGGGGCTGTACGATGAGATCCCGACGTAGAGCGCCTTGCCGCTGCGCACCGCCTGGTCCAGCGCCATCATGGTCTCCTCCAGCGGGGTGTCCGCGTCGAAGCGGTGGCTGTAGAAGATGTCGACGTAGTCCAGGCCCATCCGGGTCAGCGACTGGTCCAGGCTGGCCAGCAGATACTTGCGGCTCCCGCCACCCTGGCCGTACGGCCCGGGCCACATGTCATAGCCCGCCTTGGTGGAGATGATCAGCTCGTCGCGGTAGGGCTTCAGGTCATCGGCGAACAGCTTGCCGAAGTTCAGCTCCGCCTGGCCATAGGGCGGGCCGTAGTTGTTGGCCAGGTCGATGTGGGTGATGCCCGCGTCGAAGGCCCGACGCACGATGGCTCGCTGGGTCTGGCCCGTGGTGAGATCCCCGAAGTTGTGCCACAGCCCCAGGCTCAGGACGGGCAGCCTGAGGCCCCACTTCCCGCAGCGGCGGTAGGGCATCTGGTCATAGCGGGTGGGGGCGGCGAGGTATCCGGTCATGGCTGCCATTGTGCCGCGACATAAATCGGTTGCGATGCCCGGGGCTCCCGAGGATCCTTGTGGGTGTCCCGCGGCAAGCAGCGTGGCCGGTCTCCCGGTGGAACACGTCCTGCGCATCGCCGCGACGACGACGCTGTTGCAGACAGCTCTGGCATTCGGAGGTTCGAGTCCTCCTACCCGGTGCATCGCCCGGCCCACCCGTGGCCCGGGGCCCTGCGGCCGTGCCCACGTCCCCGTCGGTTTGCGACGGTGGCCGGGCACTGCCCCGCCCCCGGCCGCCGGGCCGGGCGATGCATCCTCACCCCACCTGACCTGAAGGAGGGTCGACCCATGAAGAAATCCCTGTTCAACCTCACCGTCGAGACCCGGGAGACGGTGCTGGCCTACCGCGCCGGGCGGCTGGTGCGGGCCTTCGGCCCCGGCCGGTACCGGGTGCGGCCCGGTCTGAGCACCGTGGTGGTGGACATGGGTGAGCAGGTGCTGGCCCTCAAGCCGCAGGACGTGCCGTGCGCCGACGAGATCCCGGTGCGGGTGACGCTGGCGCTGCGCTGGCATGTGGTCGATCCCGTGGCCTGGCACGAGGTGGCCACCGACCCGCTGGACCTGGTCTACCTGGCCGCACAGGTGGGCCTGCGTGACCTGCTGGCCGCGCACCGGGCCGAGGAGGTCACCCGTGCGCTGCGCGCCACCTCCGAGTCGGTGGGCGTCCTGGCGGCTGCCGTCGCCCCGGTGGCGGCGCGGGTCGGAGTCACCGTCGACGAGGTGGTGCTGAAGGACATCACCCTGCCCGCCGAGCTGCGGCACGCCATCGGTCAGGTGGTGATTGCCCGGCACCAGGGCCTGGCGAAGCTGGAGGCCGCCCGAGCGGAAACGGCGGCGCTGCGCTCGATGGCCAATGGCGCCAAGCTGCTGGAGGACCACCCGGCCCTGGCTCGGCTGCGGATGGTGGAGGCCGCCACCTTCGGCTCCAAGCTGGTCATTCGCGACGCGTGAGCATTTCACTTGGCCGGGCGCGCCGGCTGTGGCAAAGTGCTGCTGACGGCGCGCCTGACGCCGAGCCCCGCGAGGACCCCAGCTCCCGCGCCGTGGCGAAGGGGAGCAGATCCTCGGGTGCGTGAATCCTGTCGTCGTTCTCTGAACTGCGTTGCCGTGCTGGGGACGTGCTGCGCAGTGGGGAAAGACATGACCAAGGACAGTGACTTCAAGCAGCTGGTGCGCGAGCGGATGCGCGAAACCGGGCAGAATTACACGGCGGCCCGCGCCGATCTCGCCAGCGGACCCCACCGGGACGAGCGGTGGCTGCGGGCGCAATCCGAACACCAGGTGGTGATCGACCGCTTCATTCGGGATGGTCGTCTCGTGCAGTTCCCGGCCCGACGCAAGGCCCGAGCCTCGGTGCTGCTGCACCTGGTCTCGCTGTTCCAGCCCAAGACCACCTACCCGGAAGTCAGGGTCAACGACACGCTCCACACCGTCGTCGAGGATCATGCCTTCTGGCGTCGCGAGCTGGTCAACTACGGCTACCTACGGCGCGAAGCTGGGCAGTACTGGCTCGCCACCGAGCCGCCGGTTCGTCCGGCACACATGGCGCAGGAGATCCCGCTGTGGGAGGCAGTCTGGCTGCCCGGTCACCTCCGCGGTGAGAGCTAGCGCAGGATCGGGACGGCCTCGCGGGCCTTGGCGACCACCGAGAGGTCGAGGTCGGCGACCAGCAGTTGCGCCTGGTCACCGGCCTGGGCCAGCACCTCACCCAGCGGTCCGGCGACCAGGGAATGCCCCACACCGAGCGGCTTCTTGCCGCCGGTGTCCTGGGCGGCCTGGTCGGCGGCCAGCAGGATGGCCTGGGCGTCCATTGCCCGGGAGCGCACCAGCAGTTCCCACTGCTCGGACTTGCGCGGGCCGTCCTGCCAGGACGCGGGCAGGCAGATCAGCTCGGCCCCCTGCCGGCCCAGCTCGGTGAACTGGGCGGCAAAGCGCACGTCGTAGCAGGTGGCCAGGCCGATCCGGGTGCCGAGCGCGTCGATCACCACCAGCCGCTGGCCCGGCGCGACCGTCTTCGACTCCCGGGTGCGGAAGGCGTCGTACAGGTGGATCTTGTCATAGCGCTCGTCCACCGGGCCGCCGTCGGTGACCAACAGGGTGTTGTGCACCCGGCCGTCCGCGGCGGGGGTGAACACTCCCACCACCAGCAGCGCACCGCACTCCCGGGCGATCTCCCGGATGCCGTCGGCGAAGGGGCCGTCCAACGGCTCGGCGACGGTGCGCGGGTCGACGGTGAAGTTGGCCATGGTGGCCTCCGGGAAGACCACCAGCCGGGCACCCTGCTCGGCGGCCTGCCGGGCCCGGTCCCGGACCAGGGCCAGGTTCTGCCGGGGGTCATCGGTGGCGTTGAGCTGCGCCAGGGCGACGCGCAGCGTGGCGGGCTGGGTGGGCTCCTGCGTGGTCTCGTCCATGACTGGAGCCTACGCGAGCACGCGTACACTGTTTCAGCCGTCAACAGGTTGGCGGGGGTCGATTCGTCGGGAGTCAGTGGTGCGCAGTCTTGTCCAGATCCTTGCCGCGGTGAAGGAGCTTCGCTGGTACTACACCGGCATCATCGTCTGCTCCGTGCTCACCGCCGCCACCGGGCTGGCCACCCCGTTCATCATCAAGGCCGCCACCGACGAGGTGGTGGCCGGGATCCAGGGCCATGGCCGCGGCGTCGCGGTGGTGATCTGGCTGGCCGTCGCGCTGCTGGCAGCCGACCTGGCCAACACCCTGATCAGCAATGTGGGCGGCTATCTGGGCGACGTGATGGCCGCCCGGCTGCGGGCGCGGCTGAGCCAGCGCTACTTCCACAAGCTGCTGACCCTGCCCCAGCGCTACTACGACACCGCGCTGACCGGCACCATCATCAGCCGGCTGCAGCGTTCCATCACGGAGACCACGCAATTCCTGCAGAGCTTCAGCAACAACTTCTTCCCGATGCTGATCACCCTGGTGGCCTCGCTGGCCATCACCGCCTGGTACTCGCCGTGGATCTCGTTGCTGCTGCTGGCGATCTTTCCCACCTACATGTGGCTCACCACGCTCACCAGCAAGAAGTGGCAGCGGCTGGAGGGTGAGAAGAACACCCACGTGGACATCGCCGGCGGCCGCTTTGCCGAGGTGATCGGCCAGATCCGGGTGGTGAAGTCCTTCGTGCAGGAGAAGCGGGAACTGGCGAGTTTCACCGAGCACTACGACGCCACCGTCGGGCTCACCAGGCGACAGTCCAGCTACTGGCATTCGATGGATGCGGCCCGACGGGGTGCCATGAACGTGATCTTCTTCGGCGTGTACGCGCTGATCTTCGTCCGCACCCTGCAGGGTGCCTTCACCATCGGCGTGATGGTGCTGTTGATCCAGCTGGTGAACCTGGCCAAGCAGCCCGCCCAGATGATGAGCTACCTGGTGGACACCGCGCAGCGGGCCATCGCCGGTAGCCAGGACTACTTCCGGGTGATGGCCGAGCCGCAGGAGCGCCCCGAGCTGGCCGCGCCCGTGGTGGCGGCGCCCCGAGTGCTGGCCCACGACGAGCCGATGATCGAGTTCTCCGGGGCCAGCTTCGGCTACGACGACGGGCACGAGGTGCTGCACGACGTCAGCTTCGCCATCGGGCAGGGCGAGCGCGTGGCCTTCGTCGGTGAGTCCGGTGGCGGCAAGACCACCCTGGTCAGCCTGCTGTTGGGGCTGTACCGGTTGGACCGGGGCGAGGTGCGGGTGGCCGGTCACTCCGTCATGGACACCCCGGCCGAGCTGCTGCGCGGCAGCGTCGGCGTCGTCTTCCAGGACGCCAGCCTGTTCAGCGGCACCATCCGGGAGAACATCGCCTATGCCAACCCCGACGCCACCGACGAGCAGATCCAGCAGGCGGCCCGGGAGGCCAATGCGCATGGCTTCATCATGGGTTTCGAAGACGGCTACGACACCCTGATTGGCGAGCGCGGGTTGAAGCTGTCCGGCGGCCAGAAGCAGCGGATCGCGGTGGCCCGGGCGATGCTGAAGGATGCGCCCATCCTGGTGCTGGACGAGGCCACCAGCGCCCTGGACTCCAAGAGCGAGCGGCTGGTGCAGGAGGGCCTGGACCGGCTGATGCACGGCCGGACCAGCGTGATCATCGCGCACCGGCTGAGCACCATCGCGACGGTGGACCGGATTGTCACCCTGCGCAATGGCCGGGTGGACGAGATCGGCAGCCCGGCCGAGCTGGCCACCACCGGCGGGATCTATGCCGAACTCCTCGCCCTTCAGGCGGCCGGCAGCAAGCGGGACCGCAAGAAGCTCAAGGAGTTCGACATCACCGCGTGATCAGCGCATGTTCAGCTCGCCCACCATCGCGCACCGGCGGCGTCGGGCGAAGCTGCGTGCACAGGTCAGTCCCTCACCGGTTGGCCCGGCGATGGTGAAGGTTGTGTAGCCCTCCCCACCGATCCCGATTCCCGCATAGGACGGCCCATTCTTCACAAAGATCGTGGTCTGGATCATCCGCCCCATCTTGGTGAGCTTGGTGACGTCCCTGGAGTGCATGATCGCGGTGTGCCGCAGCCCGTGCTCCACCTCCACGGCCAGATCGATCGCGGCATCGACGTCCGGCACCCGGACCACGGCCAGCACCGGCATCATCAGCTCGTGCTGGCAGAACGGGTGGTCCTTGTCCGTCTCCACCAGGATCAACCGGCAGCTGTAGGGCGGCTTCACGCCGATCGCGTCGAGGATCTCACCGGCGGGCTTGCCAACCCACTCCGTGCGGGGACCGGTGCGCTGGTCATTGAGCACCAGTTCCTCCAGCTTCTTCAGGGTCTCGGTGCCCTGCACCTCGAAGGCCCCAACCTTCTCCATCTCGAACTTCAACAGGTCCGCGATGCACTCCTCCGCGATCACTTCCTTCTCCGCTGTGCACGGCAGGTTGTTGTCGAAGCTTGCGCCGTCGACGATGTCCTTCGCGGCCCGCACGATGTCCGCGGTGCGGTCCACCACGACGGGCGGGTTGCCGGCCCCCGCCCCGATGGCCTTCTTGCCGGAGCTGAGCACCGTCCTGACGATCCCGGGCCCACCGGTGGCCACCAGCATGCGCACCGCGGGATGGGCCATCATCGCGTTGGTGTTCTCGATCGACGGTTCGCTGACGGTGACCAGCAGGTTCCGTGGTGCCCCGGCCTTGGTCAGGACCTTGTTCAGTTCGCTGATGAGCCACACGGACAGGTCCCGGGCACGTGGGTGCGGGCTGAACACGACGGTGTTGCCCGCCGCCAGCATGCCGATGGCATTGCAGATGATGGTCTCGGTGGGGTTGGTGGTGGGCGTGATCGCCCCGATCACCCCGAAGGGTGAATACTCAATGGTGGTCAGTCCGTCGTCCCCGGACCAGGCGTCGGTGACCAGATCCTCCACGCCGGGGCAGTTGGTGGCCGCCAGCCGGTTCTTGACCACCTTGTGCGCCACGTCGCCCATGCCGGTCTGCCGTACCGCTTCCTCCGCCATGTACTGCAGGTGTTCGGGCACGACGACGAAGTCCCGGATCGCCTGGACGAAGCGCCGCCGGTCCGCCATGCTGCATCCCAGGTATTCCCGCTCGGCCCGCTCGGCTGCGGCGATGGCGGCGTCCATGGTGTCGAAGATCCCGGTGCCGTCGTCGGCGGCGGGGGTCCTGACCGCGGTGGAGCGTCCCTCCAGCACGTCGAGCTGACCCTCCACCTCACCGACGACCTTGCGGACCATCTTCTCCACCAGTGCCACGTCGATACTCATCAGTTTCCACTCCCTGTGCTTGCCATGGCCACCTTGACCAAGGCCATGTCCTGTTCCACGGTGCCGCCGGAGATGCCGATGCCCCCGGCCAGCCGCCCCGCGACGAAGATCGGTTCGCCACCGCCGAAGGCCACGACCCGCCCCTGGTTGGAGGCCTGCAGTCCATACAGGTCGCCGGATTCCAGCACCTGTTCCTTGATCCGGTCGGTGGGTTGTCTCAGCGCGGCGGCCGTCCAGGCCTTGTTCAGCGCCAGATCGAGGCTGACCAGCAGGGTTCCCGGCATCCGGTGCAGCAGCATGGTGGTGCCGTGCTCGTCCACGGCGCCGAAGGCCACCGGGAGGCCCATCCGCGCGGCCGCCGCCTGCACGGCCTCGGCCATCCGCATGGCCGTCTCCAGCGTGAAGGCGGCCTTCTGCCCCGTCCCGGTCGGCAGGCCGGCCTCCCGCAGGTTGCGCTCGACGATGTCACGAACCACGGCCTGGTCATGCTCCTGCTCCAGCACCCGCGCGATGGCGTACAGGGCATCGGACAGCCGGTTGAGGTACTTGACCAGCTCGGGGCGGACCTCATCCGTGTGGGCGAGGGTGAGCACCCGTCGCTCCGCCCGGCGAACGGCGGAACGAGCCACGTGGAAGGTCGCCGAGCGCGGATCCCGGCCGGGCACCACGAACTGGGTCGGCGGCCCGGTGATCTCCAGGGTGCGGTCGATCACCCGCTCCAGGGCCGAGACATCGTCGGTTCCCACCAGGTCGGCCAGTTTCCCGCGGCCGGCAGCGTCGCTGGCCAACTCGGCACCCACCACGAAGAGCCGCAGCTGGGCGCGGTGCACGTCGTCCCGGAAGGGATGCCCGCCGGGCAACAGGGCCTTGGCCTGCCCGATCAGGGTGTTGGCCTCGTCCACCGTGCCGTAGGCCTCCACCCGGGCGCTGTCCTTGTCCACGCGCGAACCACCGAACAGGCCGGTCTGTCCCCGGTCTCCGCTGCGGGTGTAGATGGCGGGCATCACAGACCCTGCTCAACCTCGACGGTGTCCACGATCCCGACGATCACCGCGTCGATGGGGGCGTCGGGACGCGAGGAGGACACCCGGGCAGAACTGCCCTTGGTGACAATCACCACCTCGCCGTTGCCGGCGCCCACGGCATCCACCGCAATCTCGGGCAGACCGGTGCACTGCTGCGCGGTGTCCATCCGCTGCACCAGCAGCAGCTTGCACCCCACCAGCCGGTCATCCTTGCTGGTGGAGACCACATTGCCCACGACGCGTGCCAGGAACATGTCAGATGCCTTTCGGTGCTCGAATGAGCTGGATCCGCTTGGCCCGGGCAATGTCCTGGGCCAATGAGGTGACCAGCGCCCCCGCAGGAATCTGCAGGGTGATGTCGTCGGCCAGCGGCGTCAGCACGGTCTGGCTGATCAGGGTGCGGTCGCAGTGGACCGCCCCAGCCGACGGAATGGCGTCGGGCCCGGGGGCCACACGCTCGCGCCAGACCTGCTGGGCGACGCGGTCAAGCTGGGCAGCCTCGCAGAAGGTGACGCCATAGCCCGCCAGGTCGGTGAGGTTCTGCCGCAGCCGCTCGGCGAAGGCGGGTGGGATGTCGGGGAACCACGCGCGTTTGTCCGGGTGGTCCGGGCAGGCACCGTTGCGGGCCGCCACCACCGGCCGGTTCTGCAGCAGGAACTGGTGCACCAGGTTCGAGGCCAGGCAGTCGGCGATCCCCTGGGAGGCCTTGGCAGCCACATTGCAGGTCAGGGTGGGGATCAGCAACAACTGGTGGTCCCGGACCAGATCGCGGGTGAGCTCCTCCAGCCCCAGGGCATCCAGCCGCGCGGGGTTGAGAACGTGCCGGGCGCTCTCGGTCATCACCTGGTTCAGCTGCCACCCGTCGTCCTTGAGCCGACCGAGCGAATCCATGGCGTCATCGAAACCGAGCAGCGCCCCCGTGAACAGCACCAGAGCCCGACGCGGCCGGGTGCGCTCGGCCAGCAGCTGCTCCACCACGCTGGTGACCAGCGCCCGGATCTCCTGCTCGGTCATCGTCCTCCCCCTTCCCGGGGCGCCATGGCGGTGCCCAGCGGCGTCACGTACAGCGGTTCGGCCGCACCCATCACCGGCTGGCCGATCACCTGGGCGAAGAGCTCCGGGGCGCCGGCAAAGGAACTGGCGCCCCCCACCAGATGGATGACGGGTACGTCCTGGCCCTCGACGGCGCGTCGGGCAATGGTGGCCATCTTCTCCAAGGTCGGCCGTACCAGTGCGAAGACCTCTTGTGCCTTGGCCGGCGACTTCTTGTACTTCTCCGCCGCGTCATAGTCCAGGCCCAGTGCACCGGCCAGCACCAGAGTCATGTGATGACCGCCGGTGGCCTCGTCGACGGACAGCGCCACCGCCCCGTCGCGCAGGACGGAGACGCCGGTGGTGCCGTGCCCGACGTCGATCACGGCACCGTCCCGCAAGCCCAGGACCCGGGCGGCGGCGACGGGCTCGTCCACCACTTCACGCACCTCCAGACCGGCGGCCTCCAGCACATTGCGGAAGATCGTGGTGGTGTCCTCCCCCACGGCGGGCGGGATCGAGACCGAGGCGTCCTGGAAGTGGTGGCCCAGCCGGTCCTCGAGCACCTCGCGCAGCTGGCGCACGGCGCGCACCGCCCCCAGCCAGTCGACGACGATGCCGTCGCGTACCACGGTGGAGCGCAGCTGGGCCCCGGCCACCGGCCGGTCCCTGCCGTCCACGACGGAGAGCACGATGTTGGCCGTGCCCAGGTCCACACCCAGGGCCAGCGGCCCTTCGGCGGATGCGACCGTGCCGCGCTTGACCAGGGTGGCGAACCGCTTGGTCACACGATCGGGGCTGGGGGCGGTGGGCATGGTCAGGCTCCCGGCAGCAGGATCTGGGCGATGGCACCGGTACGAACCCCCAGCGCATTGCCCTCGTCGGTGTCCAGATGGAATTCGGGCAGGTAGGAGTCCTGCACCCGCACCACCACATTTCCCAGCACCCCGCCGCGGCCACCGCCCAGCCGGACGCTGACCCGGTCCAGGTGGCTGAGCCCCAGCCGTTCGGCGTCGACGGTGCCCAGGTGCAGATGGCGGCTGGCGACGATGGCGGCGTGCGGCAGGCTGATCCGGCCGCACGGCCCCGCCACCTCGACGGGGGCAGCCTGTGCCAGTGAGCCGGAGACCGCCAGCACGGGCTTGATGCCCAGGGTGAAGCAGTCGGTGGTGCTCAGCTCCACCTGGGAGGCCTTGCGGCAGGGGCCCATCACGCGCACTCGCGCGAAACTGCCCTTGGGTCCGTGCACGGCGACGGTCTGGGTGGCGGCATACTCGCCACGCTGCCGCACATACCTCATCGGTTGGATCGCCTCCTGACCGAAGAGGACCGCGAAGTCCTCTTCGGTCAGGTGGACATGACGGTTCGAGATGCCGACAACGACCAGGGATGGGTCCAGGCTGCCCAGGGCGCCGTAGACCGCCCGCCGCACGGCGTCCTCGACCAGCATCTCCCGGGCCTTGTCGTCCATCACTCAGCCCTGCTTGGGCAGGATCTTCTCGACGTCCGCGTGGGGCCGAGGGATCACGTGGGTGGACAGCACCTCGCCGACATTGGCGGCCGCTGCGGCACCGGCGTCGACGGAGGCCTTCACGGCCCCGACATCACCACGCACCATCACGGTCACCAGCCCGGCACCGATCTTCTCGGTACCGACCAGCACCACATTGGCCGACTTGGTCATGGCATCGGCGGCCTCGACGGCGCCGACGAATCCCTTGGTTTCAACGAGTCCGAGGGCTTCGCTCATTTCTCCTCCTCCTTCTTGGTGGTGGCCCGCGCCTTGCTGGCCGGTGCCGTGGTGGGTGTGAAACCCACGGTCTGGTTGTTGAAGACCATCCGCTCCAACTGCTCGTTCGGCCGCGGGATCACCGAGGTGGAGACCACCCGGTTCACCTGGCCGGCCGCGGCCTTCGCGGCGGCGACGGCGGACTGCACCGCGGCCACCTGACCGAGCACCTTGACGGTGACCAGGCCACCGCCCTTCGCCAGCTCGTAGCCGACCAGTTCCACGTCGGCGGACTTGCAGGCGGCATCGGCCGCCTCGACGGCGGCGGTCAGGCTGAAGGTCTCGATCAGGCCGAGCGCCTTGGTCAGCCGGGGTCCGGGGTCAGCGGTAGGCATGGAGCGGGACTCCTTTGACGATTCGGGCGGCGTTGGCACCGAGTGCTCGGTCCCATTCACGCCGCTGGTTGAGGTGTCGGGCGATGTAGGGGCGTCCGGCGGGGAGCTTTTCGGTGGTGACGACGGCGAACTCGAGGCTGAGGCCGATTCCGACGCCGAGTCGGGATTGGGTGCTGGCCTGGTGCGCGAGCGTGAGCGGGTTGATTTCGTCACTGTGGGTGAGGTCATGGGGAATGCCTTCCTCTTCGATGCCGAGCAGGAGCTCGGTGAGTTGCTCGGGCTGGATCGTGGCGTTCACGGCCACGACGATGCTGGGGCGGGGAGCCTTGGGAGGGGGTGCGGCCATCGCTCATCCCTGCCAGGACAGCGCCAGACCGGTGGCCACCGCATTGCGGGGGCCCTCGGTGCCACGGATGTTGGCCCGGCCGGCCACCACTCGGTAGTCAGCCAGCGCCCGGGTGACCAGTTGCGGGATCTCGAAATCCAGCGCGGACCCGCCGACCAGTACCACGAACTCGATGTCGCGGACATTGCGGGTGGGGCTGACCATCTGCAGGGCCCGGACGGCATTGGTGACGAAGACCCGTTCCTTGGCCCGGATCCGCACCTGGCGGATCCTCTCCAGTGGTTCCCGCAGATCCAGCGGGATCATCCCGTCGGGCTTGAGGATCACCGTGCGGGCGAAGACCTCCGGCGGCAGCGGCTCGTCGAAGAACTGCACCGATCCGTCCTCGTGCCGGATGTTGAACAGGCTCTCCACCCGGGCCAGCGGATGCCGTTTCAGGTCCTCGGCCAGATCGAAGGTCTCCAACCCCAGTTCGGACTGGATCATCAGACTGACCATGTTCCCCGCACCAGCCAGATGGATCGAGGTCCCCTGCCCGTCCCGGCGCAGCACCGACGCGTCGGTGGAACCCGCCCCCATGTCCAGGATGGCGATCGGCACCTGGCTGCCGGGGGTGGTCAGGGCACCGCGGATCGCCATGTCCGCCTCCACCCCGCCCACCTCGACGGGGACGCCCAACTGCTTCGCGGTCTCGTCGGCAATCCGTTGCATCTGCAGCCGGTCGGCCTTGACCATCACCGCAATCCCGACGGCGCCCTCCATCGAGAACTCGCCGGCCAGACCACCGCTGACCACCTGCGGCACCTGGGTGTCCACGGCCAACAGGTCGGTGATCCGGATGTCGGCGGACTCGGTGCCGGTGAGCTGGGCCATAGTGACCCGCACCTTCTCCATCATCCCGCCGACATTGGTGCCGGCCTCGCCGCGGATGTCGGTGATCCGGTCGGCCTGCTGGACAGCCCGCATGATGGCCTCGGCACCCTCGTCGACGTTCACGACGACGCTGCCCACCTGCCCCAGGACGGTCAACGACCCGGCGGGGATTCGACGCTCCTGGACATCCCCCTTGGGGGTCTTGATCACCACGGCGGACCGGTTGCCCACCAGCGAACGGGCCAGTGGCACCACGCTCTTGGTGTCCTCCGCATCCAGGGAGAAGAGGGTGGCGATCCCGAAGGGATTGCTCAGCGTCTCGACGATCCGGCCGACGTCGGCCACCTCGATCGCCGCCAGCATCCCCAGCGGCACCTTCTCCACCAGCGAGACCTCGTCGACGATCGGGATCTTGACCTGCAGCCGGTTGTGCACCAGCACACCGTCGTCCTTCTGCAGGATGGCGCCGGTGACCTCCACCCCGCGGGCGGTGGCCCGGTTGATCTGTTGGGCCAGCTGGTCGTGGTCGTGGCCGCGATCAGCCACCACGATCATCGGCGTGCCGGTGGGCGCGGCGTCCAGCTCGGCCACGTCGATGGTGGTGCCCACCCCGGTCCCCAGCCCACCGGGGGTGGTGGGGTTGTGGCCGATCATCGTGGATTCGGTGATCACCGTCTCGGTGATGGTCTCCATCGCGACGTCGCCGATCACCGGCGCCGCCTCGTTCAGCCGGATCTGGTGCAGGTCCTTGACCCCCAGACCGGCCCGATCCAGGGCCTGGGTGAGCGACTGGAAGAGCCCCTGGATGTTCTGCTGGGTGCCCTTGATGCCGGTGGTGGGGATGATGGAGCTCGCCAGGAAGACCGGGGTGGCGCCGGACACGTCAGCCAGCGCCACCTCGGTGGTGGCGTTCCCGATGTCGATTCCCGCAATCAGCTTCATCGCTCGCTCCCTGGGCCGGTGGCCTCAGTCCTCCTGCTTCAGCCGTCCGCGCTGCTCGTAGACCTCCGCCGCCTCCCGGATGAAGGCCGCGTTGACCGGGCAGTGGTACTGGTTGGCCAGCTCGTCGGCAATGGCAAGCAGCTCCGCCTTGGTGGAGCGGTAGGGGCGCAGGGCGTTGTAGACCTCCAGCAGGCGGTCGTCGGGCACGGCGATCAGCTCGGAGGCGCGACGCATGTTGCGCGCCAACGTCTCCCGATGCACCGACTCGGCCACCTGGGCCTGCATCTCCAGCGTGTCCCGGGAGATGCGGAAGTCGTCGGCCTTGAGCTCACCGGACAGCACCCGTTCCAGGGTGAAGTCGGAGAGCACCTTGCCGGTGTTGGACTTCACCCGGTCGGGCACCTTCTCCCCCAGCGGGTACTGCTGGGCGGTGACCCGTCCCTGGGACGTGGAGGAAGCCGACGCGGCGGCGGGGGCGGGAGCCTTGGCAAAGGTCACCTGGTCATTGCCCAGGCTGGCCATCACCTCGGCCATGATCTTGCGGACCAGTTCTTCGGATTCCATGGCTCTCTCTCCTACCGGTACTCGACCCGGAGTTCCTGGGCCTGCTTGTTCAGGTCACACAGCTGCGTCTCCTTGATGTGCAGCAGTGCGGCGATGGCCTGGTACTTCGGCCGGGCCATCTGGTCATTGCGGACGGGCACCGGATCCGGGGAGTCCCCCTTGGCATAGCGGGCCGCGTTCTTGCCGATTGCCCGGAAGGTCTCCAGGTCAATCAGCGGAGCCTGACTGAAGAGCTCCAGATTGCTCAACGGGGGCAGGTCCTTCTGGTGGATCACCGTGGTGCCCTTGGACTGGATCCCGATCCCGATACCGGAGCCGGACAGCTTGGCTGCCTCGTGGGCGATGAAGGCCACGTCGCTGGTGCGGTACATCCGCATGAAGCGGAAGGACAGGCCCTCCTCCTCGATCCCCGCGCACACCTCCCGGATCACCCGGTCATGCGGGATCTTGGTGATGGTCTCGAACTGCTGGACGCTGAAGCCGGGGGCCAGCCCAATCACCACCTCGCGCGGATTGGTCCCCTTCGCGGCGCGTCCGGTCTCGGTCAGTACCAGATGCCCACTGGTGGCGGCCACCGGCGTCGCGGCCGGGCGGGAGGCCGGGGCCCCGTCCAGCTGCATGTCCCGCAGCACGTCCTCGATGATGCTCTTGAGCGTTGCTTCGTCGATCTTCATGGCGTTCACCTAGATGCTCTCGGGGCTGACGGCGTGGCGGTGCTGCTGGAGCTGTTCCCAACGCTCGTCGGAGATCTGGTAGCCAGTCTTCGGGCCGAGGTAGTCGTTGGGATTGTTGACCGCGGAGTTCACCCGGAAGTTGCCGTCCAGGATCGCCGCGGTGTGCAGGTAGTCGCCGGCCACCCGCTGCTTGAGCATGTTGAAGACGCTGTCGGCGACGTCCGGGAAGCCGGCCTGGTTGAGAGCCTTCACGACGTCGACACCGGTGATGCCGCGGTTCATCATCTCCTCGCAGGCCTTGAGGTCGTCCACCACATTGCGCTTGGGAATGTCCTCGGTGCCGCGGGCATAGGTCGCTGCCTCCACCTCGGCATCGGTGATCTCGGTCAGGCCGAGTTCCCGGAAGACGGCCTGGACGGCTCGGGCGGCCTTGTTGCGGACCGCGATCACGTCGTCCTCGAGTACCGGCACCAGACCGCCGTCGATCTTGAGGTCACGCTGGATGATGTTCCAGTCGTCGAAGTCGTCGGCATCCCAGTTGGAGCCGGCAAACATGTTGTCGTAGTTCGGGGTGGCGGAATAGCCGGAGCAGATGTAGTCGGTGCCGGGCACGAACTGCATCAGCGAACGAGCCACCCGACGCAGGTCGGAATGGGTGAACGTCTGGTCATTGGACGAGGCGCATTCCAGGTCCAGACAGGTGGCAATCAAGTTCTCCGCCAGGATGGCGCGAATGCCGCCGGGAACGCCAGCGGGTACCCCGACGCAACTGACCGAGCCGTTCTGTGTTCCCTGGGAACCTGCGCCCTTGGTGATGTACAGGCAGCGAGCCTCCAGGTAGAGCATCGAGCAGCCCTCGGCATAGCCCATCTGCACCTCGGAGCCGGTGCCGGAGGTGAACCTCATCTTCAGACCGCGCGAGGCATAGCAGGATGCCAGGAAGGCCTTCGACCACGGTGTGTCGTCGCCGTCCATGAAGACTGGTTCGGTGCCGTAGACACTGACCGTCTCCGCATAGGAGGTCAGGCCGCGCATGCCCAGGTTGAGCTCGGTGGCTTCCTCCGACGAACACTGGGTGAGGATGCCGGGCCGGCCCACCTGCGAGCCGATCAGTACGCTCATCGCGTTGAACGGCGCATACCGGGCGATGCCCATCGTGGTCTCCTCCTCCGCGAAACCACGCAGGGCGCCCTCGGCCGCGTCGGCGGCAATCTCCACCGGATTGTCGCGCAGGTTGGTGATGTGCGCCTGGTTTGCGGGGCTCTTTCGGGCCCGCATCTTGGTGACCGCCATCATCATTTCCAGCACATTCATCTGGCCGACCACTTCGGTGATCTTGGCCGGAGTCAGCGCGGTGGTGATCTGGATCAGCTCGGCGCGAGGAACATTGATGTCCACCAGCATGCGAGCAATCTGCACCGAATCCATCGCATTGGCCCGTTCGGCATTCTCCAGCCGAATTCCATAGTTTGCAATGAAGGTGTCAATCATGTCGAAATCGGCACGCTTCTTGCCGTCCAGCTCCGTGACGACGCCATTCTCGATGGTGATCGAGGGTTTGGGGTCATTCGGGCTGTCCATGGCAATCAGGCCCACCTCGGGCCATTCCGTGACAAATCCGTCCTGGTTCACCGGCCGGGCGTCGAGCGCCTCGAACCGCTTTGACTTTGCCATCGTGGTCTTCCTCAGATGTAGGGCGTGGTGGTCGAGACGGGCTCGGCACCCAGCGCGGCAAGCAGTTGGACACCCACCTCACGGGCAGCGATGATCGCCTGGCGCACGGCACCCGAGTCACCACTGAAGGCGCTGATCACCTCGTTGGAGTAGCTGGTTCCCTTGGCCGGGCTGGAGTAGGCGATGACGTCGATGGTCGACGCCTTGACGGCGGTGTCGGCCAGCACGACGCCGATCGCGGCGGGGGCACCGACGGTGATGCCGAAGGCCTTGCCGAGCGGGGCGCCGAATGCCTTCTCCAGGGCGTAGCTGGCGCGGGCCGTGTACTGGAATTCCAGGTGGCCGGCGTCATTGCCGTACACGTCGCCGAAGGTGCGGTCCAGCTCTGACAGGGTCACCTCGACGGCGCGACGGGCGTCGGAGACGTCCTCGGCGCCGAAGACGATCAGGCAGCCGTGACCGGCCCCGCCCTTGGTGTCGCGCGGCAGCTCGATGGTGAGGATCTCGCAGTTGGTGGCCTTGACGGCCTCGTCGGCCGCGAAGATCTGCGGGCCGGCACCGGTGCGGTCACCGATGATGCCGATGGAGCGGTACTTGGCGTCGATCCCCATCAGCTTGTGCAGGGCCGGGTCCACATTGGCGATGACCAGGCCGATGGTGTCGCCCAGGGCACTGGTGCCAACGAATTCGGTGAGTCCGGGGCGCACGCCGGCGGTCGGGCGCGCCGCGGGTGCGGACGCCGGGGCGGCGTCCATCTTGTGCATGACCGCAGTCATGATCTTGTCGACAAGCTCTTCATTGGGCATGGTCAGCTACTCCTCGGTGGCACTCACTCGGCGGCGGGCAGGATGCGCTCGACGTCACCGTGCGGGCGCGGGATCACATGGGTGGAGACCAGCTCGCCGACATTCTGGGCGGCGGCCGCCCCGGCATCGGTGGCGGCCTTGACGGCACCGACGTCCCCGCGCACCAGCACCGTGACCAGGCCGGCCCCGATCTGCTTGCTGCCGATGAGGGTGACATTGGCCGACTTCACCATCGCGTCGGCGGCCTCGACGGCAGGGACGAATCCCTTTGTCTCAACCATTCCGAGGGCTTCTTGCATTACAGACTCCTTTGGCTCATGCATGGATCGGCTCCATCACTGCGAGCCTAGGCAGAGGTCGGTTACACAATTTCGCGCACTTGTTACACATCCTTGTGCTCACCTGTGCAGACCCGTGAACCGCCGTTGACTCGCCCCCCAGGCGGACATAGGTTGGCCGAACAGGAAGGGCGGGGGTGGTGACATGGAGGTTGCCGAGCGGCAGCGCATCATCCAGGAATTCGTGCCGGGCAAGCAGGTCACCCTGGCGCATGTGATCGCAAATCCGGATGCGCAGATATTCACCAAGCTGGGAATCCGGGAAACCACCTCGGGTGCGATCGGGATCTGCACCATCACCCCGAGCGAGGCGGCCATCATCGCCGCGGACGTGGCCACGAAGGCGGCCGCGGTGCAGGTGGCATTCATCGACCGCTTCTCGGGTTCGCTGGTGATCCACGGGTCCTTGGCTGATTGCGAGGCGGCCGTACGGGAGATCGTGGGCGTTCTCACCGACACCCTGGCCTTCACCCCCGCACCGGTGACCCGCTCATGAAGCGGCTCCTGCTGGTGGGCAGCGTCGGTGCGGGCAAGACCACCCTGGCCCACCGGTTGCAGGCTGATGGGCGGCCCGCGGACAAGACCCAGGCGACCGAGATGATCGGTGACGTGATCGACACCCCCGGCGAGTACCTCGACCATGGCCGGCTGAACCATGCCCTGCTGCTGGCCTCCTATGACGCCGACGTGGTGGCTCTTCTCCAGGGAGCCGGCGACGGCGCAACCCGCATTCCCCCCGGCTTCGCCAGCTACTTCACCTGCCCGGTGATTGGCGTGGTCACCAAGGTGGACATCGCTGCCCCATCGGCGGTGCACGACGCACGGGAGGCACTGCGAGCGGCCGGCTCCCGGACCGTGGTGGAGGTCAGCGCCCTCACTGGGGACGGGCTGGCAGACCTGCTGGCCGCCGTCGAAGGGAGTGGCCCCGATGTCTGACCAAGGTCTGGCGGCCGCCGTCGACCTGGAGCGCATGCAGGCCCTCCAGGACAGCTTCGCCCGCCGTACCGGGCTCGCCCTGATCACCGTCGGGTGCACGGGCCAGCCCCTGACCGAGGGTTCGCAGTTCACCAATTTCTGCGCAATCATGCGGTCGGATCCGCAACAGCGGCGACGCTGTCAGGGCTGCGACGCCCACGGTGGGCTGCAGTCGGTGATGGACGGGCGCCCCAGCATCTACCGCTGTCACACCGGGTTGGTGGACTTCTCGGTCCCGATCATGCGGGAGGACACCTATCTGGGCGCGGTGCTGTGCGGGCAGGTGCGGCTGACCGAAGGGCAGCTGAGCGTCCCCTACCTGACCACGATGAACTCCGGCTGGCAGCGGGACCAGGACATCCTGCGTGCCTACCAGCGGGTCCCGCTGACCGACCTGCGCACGGTGCACGCCCAGGCCAGTGAGCTGGCGGCCCTCACGGGTGAACTGATCGACCGACGGGAACGGGACCGGGTGGCCCAGTCCGCGTCGCTGCGGGTCGCGGTGGTGACTCCCGAACCCACCGACGGCCGACTGTCCTGCCTGCCCGCCATGGCCATGGAGCAGGCCGTCGAACGCGAAGACCTGGTCCGGCAGATGCGCGTGCTGGACTCCGCCCTGGAGACCCTCTTCCGCGACGGAGTCACCCGGCTGGCGCCCAGCATGCTGCAGCCGCTCGAGGACGCCATCCTGCGCGCCGCGAGCCGCCGGACCACCGCGGACCGGGTGACGCTGCGCCAGACGATCGTCCGCCATCGCGCGCACACCCACGCCGATCTGGACCGTTGGCAGTGCCAGCAATACCTCGAAGGGCTGCTCTTCGGCCATTACGACGCGATGGAGCGTCTCCGGCGCGATCCCCGGACGATGACCGACCTGCTGAATCTGCTGGAACGCCAGGTGCAGCGGCCGCCGAGCCTGAACCGGGCCGCGAAGTACCTCAACGTCACGCCGTCGCACCTCTCGAAGACCTTCAAGGCACACACCGGGCAGACCTTCATCAGCCATGTCAGCGGTCGGCGGATCGCACGGGCCCAGTTGATGCTGGACCACACCGACCTGCCCATCCATCGGATCGCCGCCGAGCTGGGCTTCCAGCCGGTGAACTACTTCTCCCGCACCTTCAAGCAGCACACCGGGCAGACCCCCAGCGAATACCGGGCGCGGGAACGGCAGGAGGACGGAGCATGAGCACCTTCCAGGTCCGCACCGAATTGCACCATGGAGCCGGATCGCTGTCCCAGCTGGAGGAGCTGGCTGGATGCCGCGTCCTGCTGGTGACTGATGCCTTCCTGGCCTCCTCCCCCGTGCTGGAGGAAGTGACCCGGCACCTCATGGGCTGCGCCATCACCGTCTTCGACGGGGTCCAGCCCAATCCCAGCGTGGCGGTGGTGGCCGAAGCCACCCGCGCCCTGGTCCAGGCCACCCCGGAGGTGGTCCTCGCGCTGGGCGGCGGATCGTCGATCGACACGGCCAAGGCGGTGCTGAAGGTGGCCCGGGAGCATGACCTGACGGTGCCCCATGGCCTGTGGGTGATCCCGACCACCAGCGGCTCCGGTTCCGAGGTCACCAGCTTCGCGGTGATCACCGAACCCGAGACCCATGTGAAACTGCCCCTGGTGGCCCGGGACATGCTGCCCGAGGTGGCCATCCTGGACGCCCATCTGGTGCTCAGCGCTCCGCAGCGGATCACGGCCGACACCGGGATGGATGTCTGCACCCATGCCATCGAGGCCTATCTGGCCCGGTCCCACAGCGACTTCACCGACGCCCTGGCCGAGAAGGCGATCCAGCTGGTCTGCCGCTGGCTGCCGCGCTGCTACCGCGACGGGGATGACCTGGTGGCCCGCCAGCACCTGCACAATGCGTCCTGCCTGGCAGGGATGGCCTTCGAGAACTCGGGCCTGGGGATCACGCACTCCCTGGCGCATGCGATCGGGGGGCAGTTCCCGGTGGCACACGGCCGGCTGAACGCCATCCTGTTGCCCCACACGCTGGCCTGGAACACCGCCTCCGGGATCGGCGCCTTGAGCGAACCCGCCCGACGGGTCGCCTGGCTGGGGCATCTGGTGGGGGTGCCCGCAGCCTCCGAGCGCGCGCGGGTGACGGCCTTCATCACGGCGGTCAAGACACTGACCCGCCAGTTGGAAATTGGGCCCCGGATCACCGATCACGGGGTCGACGGGGGCGCCTACCGGGCGGCCGTGCCGCACTTGGCGGCCGCGGCGATCGAGGACGGCTGCACCGCCGCCAATCCGGTGACCCCGACGGTGCAGGACCTGGAGAAGATCCTGCTCAAGCTGCTCTGACGGCTACTTCTTGCCCTTGGGGCGGACGATCCGGTGGCCCTGCCAGTCCTTGGACAGGTTGGTGGGGCTGGTCAACGCCAGCCCGGCAGTCGTTGCCCCCTCGGCCAGGTCGGCGGGGTCCACATAGCCGTCGCGACCCACCTTCGGGGTCATCAACCAGATCACGCCGCCCTTGGCCAGGTCCGTCAGGGAGTCCACCAGGCCGTCGACCACGTCACCGTCGTCCTCGCGCCACCACAGCAGCACCATGTCGACGGCCTCCAGGGCCTCCTCCACCAGGTCCGCGTCGATGGCGTCCATCATCGCGGTGCGCAGGTCTTCGTCCACGTCGGAGTCCCAACCGATCTCCTGCACCACCATGCCCTCGCTGAGGCCCATCTGTGCAATCCGCAGGTCGTCGTTCGTACGCCCCGGCTTGGCCGCGGTTACCACCGTCAATTCCCACTTTCCTGCCCGGCCGGGCCTGTCCCGGCAACGTCTTGGTGACAAGACTGCCAGATCAGTTGGCGCAGGTGGTAGTGACCCCACCGGCTTGGGACGCGCCCGGTGCCCGCCTCCCCACGAGGAGACGGGCACCGGATCCTGCGGCACGCTCAGGGAGCTGCGACGTCAGGCGTCGCCGCCCGCATTGCCGGAGGTCCCGGCGTTGACGTCCAGCAGGTTGTACTTCTCGGCGGCCTGCAGCGGCCACTCGGCAGGCACCTCGCCCTTGGCGGCCAGCTGCTGCAGCGCCCGCACCGCGATCGACGGGCCGTCGATGTGGAAGAAGCGCCGCGCCGCCTGGCGGGTGTCGGAGAAGCCGAAGCCGTCGGCACCCAGACTGACGAAGTCACCCGGCACCCAGTTGGCAATCTGGTCCTGCACCTGGCGCATGTAGTCGCTGACCGCCACCACCGGCCCCGGCCGGTCCTGCAGCCGCTGGGTGACGTAGGGCACCCGCTTCTCCTCGGTGGGATGCAGGAAGTTGTGCTCGTCGCAGGCCAGGCCGTCGTGCCGCAGCTCGCCCCAGCTGGTGACGCTCCACACGTCGGCCACCACGCCGAAGTCCTTCTTCAGCAGTTCCTGAGCCTCCAGGGCCCACGGCACCCCGACGCCGGAGGCCAGCAGCTGGGCCCGACGAGCATCCTCGCCGACCCCCTCGAAGCTGCCCTCCTTGAGCAGGTACATGCCCTTGACAATGCCCTCGGCGTCGATGCCCTCCGGCTCCTTCGGCATCACGATCGGCTCGTTGTAGACCGTCAGGTAGTAGATGACGTCCTTCGGGTCCTCGCCGTACATCTCCTCCAGACCGTGCTTGACGATGTGCGCGATCTCGTAGGCGTAGGCCGGGTCATAGGACTTGATGGCCGTGTTGGTGGCAGCCAGCAGCGGGCTGTGCCCGTCCATGTGCTGCGTGCCCTCGCCGGTCAGCGTGGTGCGGCCGGCGGTGGCACCGATCAGGAAGCCACGGCCCAGCTGGTCCGCGACGGCCCAGATCGAGTCGCCGGTGCGCTGGAAACCGAACATCGAGTAGAAGACGTAGACCGGCACCATCGGCACGCCATGGGTGGAGTAGGACGTGGCGGCTGCGGTGAAGGCGGCCAGCGATCCGGCCTCGTTGATGCCCATGTGCAGGATCTGGCCATTGGTGGCCTCCCGGTAGCTGAGCATCAGCTCGTGGTCCACCGGGGTGTAGTTCTGGCCATTGGGGTTGTAGATCTTGATCGTCGGGAAGAACGAGTCCATACCGAAGGTGCGGGCCTCGTCGGGGATGATCGGCACCACGTGCGGCGCGAAGCTCTTCTCCCGCATCAAGTCCTTCAGCAACCGGACGAAGGCCATGGTGGTGGCGATCTGCTGGTTGCCCGAGCCCTTCTTCACCCCGGCATAGGCCTTCTCCTCCGGCAGCTGCAGGGTCTGCTTCGGGGTGTGGCGACGCTCCGGGATGAAGCCGCCCAGCTCACGCCGGCGCTCCATCATGTACTTGATCCGCGGATCGTCCGGGCCGGGGTTGATGTAGGGCGGCTGGTAGGGGTTCTCCTCCAGCTGGGCGTCCGTGATGGGCATCTGCAGCCGGTCCCGGAAGCCCTTGAGGTCATCCAGTGCCATCTTCTTCATCTGGTGGGTCGCGTTGCGGCCCGCGAAGTGGGTGCCCAGGAAGTAGCCCTTGATGGTCTGCGCCAGGATCACGGTGGGGGCGCCGGTGAACTCGGTGGCGCTCTTGTAGGCGGCGTAGACCTTCTGGTAGTCGTGACCGCCGCGCTTGAGGTTCCAGACCTGGTCATCGCTCCAGTCCGCCACCATGGCGGCGGTCCGCGGATCCTTGTTGAAGAAGTGTTCCCGGACGTAGGCACCGTCATTGGCCTTGAAGGTCTGGTAGTCACCGTCGGGGGTGGCGTTCATCAGGTTGACCAGGGCGCCGTCGGTGTCATTGGCCAGCAACTGGTCCCACTCCCGGCCCCAGATCACCTTGATCACATTCCACCCGGCGCCGCGGAAGAAGCCCTCCAGCTCCTGGATGATCTTGCCATTGCCGCGCACCGGGCCGTCGAGCCGCTGCAGGTTGCAGTTGACGACGAAGGTCAGGTTGTCCAGGTGCTCATTGGCGGCCAGCTGCAGCAGGCCACGCGACTCGGGCTCGTCCATCTCGCCGTCGCCCAGGAAGGCCCACACCCGCTGCTGCGAGGTGTCCTTCAGGCCGCGGTTGTGCAGGTAGCGGTTGAACTGCGCCTGGTGGATGGCATTCATCGGGCCCAGGCCCATGGACACCGTCGGGAACTGCCAGAAGTCGGGCAGCTGACGCGGGTGCGGGTAGGACGGCAGGGCGCGGATCTTGCCGTCGACGATGTGGCTCTTCTCCTGCCGGAAGCCGTCCAGGTCAGTCTCGGACAGGCGGCCCTCCAGGAAGGCGCGGGCGTACATGCCGGGGCTGGCGTGGCCCTGGAAGAAGATCTGGTCTCCCCCACCGGGGTGGTCCTGACCGCGCCAGAAGTGGTTCAGGCCCACCTCGTAGAGGGTGGCCGCGGAGGCATAGGAGGCGATGTGGCCGCCGACGCCGATCCCGGGGCGCTGGGCCCGGTGCACCGTCATGGCGGCATTCCAGCGCAGCAGGCGGCGGTAGCCGCGCTCGAGGGACTCATCACCCGGGTAGGCCGGCTCGCTGGCGGCCGGGATCGTGTTGACATAGTCGGTGCTGGTCAGCGACGGGACACCGATCTGGCGTTCCCGGGCGCGCTCCAGCAGCTTCAGCATCACGTAGCGGGCCCGGTTGCGGCCACCCTCGTCGATGATGCCGTCGAGGGACTCGAGCCACTCGGAGGTCTCCTGCGGATCGGTGTCCGGCAGGTTGGTCGGCAGGCCATTGATGATCGGGCCGGGTTCCTCGCGTGGGATCACGCTGCGTCCTTTCTCGTCGCTCGACGCCGGCCAAGGCCCGCGTCCCATCCATCTTCCACCCACAGTGACGCAATTGTCACTGTGGCGGCATTGCAAAATCTGGCGCTGCCCATCACTGGAAGCTGGTTCGGCCCCCAGTCTGTCAGGTTCCCGCGGCCTCTGACACCACCGGGCGGGTGGGCTCGGTGATCCAGTCGGACCATGACCCCGGATAGATCGCGACATCCCGGGTGCCGACCGCCTCGCAGGCCAGCGCCACCTGGCTGGCCGTCAACCCCGAGCCGCAGCTCAGGATGTCGCCCGGACGGACCTCGGCCAACTCGCGCCGCAGCACCTCGACGGGCGCAAAGCCACCACCCTCGGCCAGCAGCCGCCCGGCGGGCAGGTTCACGGCCCCCGGGATGTGTCCGGCCACCGGGTCGATCGGCTCGTTCAGCCCCGCATAGCGCTCGGCTGCACGCACGTCGAACAGCCGGCGACCCGTGGCCAGCGCCGACGGGATCTGGTCGGCGTCGACGGTGGGCAGCCGCCCAGGACCGGCGACGAAGTCCCCGGCGCCCTCCGGGGTGGGCTCGGTGGTCACCGCTCCCCCGGCCCGCCGCCAGGCGGCCATCCCACCGTCCAGCACCCGGACGGCGTCGTGCCCGTGGTGGCGCAGCAGCCACCACAACCGGCCCGCGGCCAGCATGGTGCCCTGGTCAAGCACCACCACGTCGCGGCCCAGGCGCACGCCGCAGCGCCGCATCACCCGCTGGAAGGCCTCCGGAGTGGGCAACGGATGCCGCCCGCCGCCGTCGGGACGGTGCGCGGACAGCTCGGTCTCCA
Organism: Luteococcus sp. H101; assembly: GCF_038433155.1. Lineage (NCBI taxonomy): Bacteria > Bacillati > Actinomycetota > Actinomycetes > Propionibacteriales > Propionibacteriaceae > Luteococcus > Luteococcus sp. H101. Next base: position 61,878 of record NZ_JBCDMW010000016.1, on the reverse strand, counting down.
CGTCGACGAAATGCGCACCGGGCACATGACCCGCGTCGTACTGCTCGCGCCCCCAGCCGGGCCGGCCCAGCTGGTAGCTGACGTCGATCACCACCGGCGGCCTCGGGTCAGCGAGCTCCTGCGCCAGGCCCCGGGCACTGATCAGGGGATTCATCACGGCTCCTGCCTGTCCGCGGAGGGATTGTCGAAGGGCAACTGGTCGGGGTGCAGCTCCTGGCCGGAGCGCGCCTTGGTCAGCTGCTGGCGGTGGTGCTTGCGGCAGAGCACCTCGTAGCGAATGGTGAGCTGCGGGCCGGTGTGGGTGCCGGCGACGTCGCCAACCGCCACCTGGCTGCCCTCGGTGACCATCACCCCGTCGACGGTGCGGGCATTGTGGGTGGCCCGGGCCCCGCACCAGCACAAGGGTTGCACCTGCAGTTGTTCCACCCGGTCGGCCAGCTCCACCAGCCGCTTGGAACCGGGGAACATCTCGGTGCGGAAGTCGCTGAGGATGCCGAAGGCGAACACGTCGATGCCGAGCTCGTCGACGATCCGGGCCAGCTCGTCGATCTGGCTGGGGACGAAGAACTGGGTCTCGTCGCAGATGACGTAGTCCAGCCGGCCACCGGCGGTGAGGTGAGCGACGACATGTGTCCAGAAGCTGAACTCGTCGTCCACCTCAATGGCCGCGGCCGAGAGCCCGATCCGGCTGGTGATGACCGCCTCGCCGGCCCGGTCGAAGCGGGTGAACAGCTGCCCTACCCGGTCATGCGAGCTCTGGGTGTAGTCCATCTGCAGCGCCAGCGTTGACTTGCCGCAGTCCATCGGGCCGGTGAAGAAGACCAGCTCAGCCATGCACCATCCTCCCGTTCACCAGCTGGCGGGGTGGTCCACCAGCAGCGGCACCACCATCTCATCGGCGGTCAGGGAGCCGTGCTGCCCCACCAGGCTCAGCTCGCGCTCCAGTGCACGCGACATCACGGCCCAGTCCTGGCGCATCGCCACCAACACGTCGCCGAAGCGCTTCTCCAGCGCCGGGTCCAGCGGGCCGAACCAGCCGGCCTCGACGGCCTCCTGTCGGGTCAGCACCACGGCCCGCTCCCCCAGCTCCGTCGCCCACCGACGCGCCACCGCCAGCTGCGCGCCCGGTTCGGTCCACAGCTGGCGCAACCGGCCCTCCCCGGCCAGCAGCTGCACGCCGCGCAGCAGCGCCGGATGGTCCTCCACCAGCAACTGCCGCTCGGTGGGCACGTCGATCATCCCGTGGTCACCGGTGATCAGCAGGCAGACGTCGTCATCCAGGGCCTCGCGCAGTTGCCGGGCAAAGCCGTCGACGCTGGCCAGGGTGTCCAGCCAGGCCTGGGAGGCGACGCCCTTGCCGTGCCCGGTGTGGTCCAGCGAGCGTTCGTAGACGTAGACCAGGCTGCGTTCCGCGCGGCGGCTGGCCGCCACGGTCTGCCTGATGCGCTCGGCGTGGTCGGACTCCTCACAACCGTGGAAGCCGGGGCCGCGCAGCGCCGCGCGGGTCAGGCCGGTCTCCTCGAAGCGCACCGGCGCGATGCTGGCCACGGCCGCGCCCGCCGCCGCGGCGCGCTGGAACATGGTGTCGCGGGGTTGGAAGGCCACCGGATCGGCCGGGCCCCCCTCCCAGGTGAGCGCATTCATGGCGTGTCTCCCGCTGGGGTCCAGGAAGGAGTAGCCGGCCATGCCGTGCTCCCCGGGGCGCAGACCGGTGCCCAAGCAGGTCAGTGAGGTGGCGGTGGTGGACGGCACGCCGCTGGTCAGCCGGACAGCGTCGCCGAAGACCTCCGCGAAGTAGTCGGTGTGCCGCAGGCAGGCCTGCAGCAGGTGGTGCCCCAAGCCGTCCACCAGCAGCAGCACATAGCGAGAGGCCGCGGGCAGGCCCAGGGGGTCGGACTGGCAACCGGGAACCCCCAGGTGGGCACCGACGGCGGGCAGCAGGTCACTCAGCGTCGAATGCCCATAGCCCGGCAGCACGAAGTCCGGGGGAAGGCTCATCGGGTCCGTCCGGTGAGTCGCTGCAGGCTGGTGGCAAAGTCCACCAACCGGGCCACCTTGTCCGCCCCGTCCGCGGCGGCGCTCATCCGGATGGTGATGTCGTCACCGATCACGCTGCCGGTGTAGCCGTGGTCGGCCTCACAGGTCGGGTCCGGGCAGCTGGCGGGCTCCAGGTCGATCCGACGCATGGTGCCCCAGCCCAGGGTGAGCCAGGTCTCGATCACCGGGGAGTCCGGGCCGCCGAAGTCCTGCGGGTTGGCCACCGAACGGGACAGCGAGACCTGCCCCAGGTTGCCCAGCGGCATCGCCTCACAAGAGGTGATCGCCTGGCCGGTGGTGGTGGGACGTCCCAGCGAATCTACCGGCGGGCCGTCGTCGGTGTGCACCACCAGCATCCGGGTGGCGGTGACCACGATCACGGTGACGTGGCGCGAGATCTGCTCGTTGGCGAAGCTGGCCTCGTGGTGCACCAGGTGGCTGACCACCTCCTCGTCGCCCAGGGCCAGCGCCACCGAATCCGCGATGAACTCCGGGAAGTACCCGCAGTCGTCGATCTCACGGCGCAGGTCGGTGGGCAGCATGACGGGATTCACCCGCCCATGCTCCCATGTCGGTACAGTCGGTCGCATGTCGACCAGACCGTTCATCGGGGCGCGCGCCGAGGAATTCGTGACCCGACGGGTCAGTTCCCGGCTGGAGAAGGCCCACTGGCGGCCCAGCGTCATTCCCTTCCGTGGCTACGGAACACAGGACCACGTGCGAGTCCTGGCGCGGGTGGTCCAGCGGCCAGCCGAGCCGCAGACCCAGCTGGGGATTGCGGCCGACTCCTTCCTCACCCAGCGCGGCTGGCGCAACTTCGTCGCGGTCCCCGTGCCGCGGGCCGAGGTGACGGTCCGGCTGCGCGGCTCCCAGGTGGAGGTCCGCGCGGACCGCGGCGGCTACGTGGACGTGCGGCTGCGGATCGAGGGTCTGGAACCCGGCGAGCACGAGGCCGAGGTGGTCACCCAGGACGGCCGGGCCAAGAAGGTGCCCATCCAGGTGGTGTCCAATGAGGAGACCTTCGGGCTGGTCAGTGACCTGGATGACACCGTGATCTCCACCTCTCTTCCCCGGCTGTTCATCGCGGCCTGGAACTCCTTCGTCGTCACCGAGGAGGGTCGACGCGCGGTGCCCGGGATGGCCCGGATGTACCAGCAGCTGCTGGCCGAGCACCCGGGCGCGCCGGTGATCTATGTCTCCACCGGCTCCTGGAACACCCACCCCTTCCTCAGCCGTTTTCTGGAACGGCACGGCTTTCCCACCGGCGCGATGCTGCTCACCGACTGGGGGCCGACGAACACCGGTTGGTTCCGCAGTGGCCCGGACCACAAGCGGCAGTCCCTGCGGGAGCTGGCCCGGGACTTCCCGAACATCCGCTGGGTGCTGGTGGGCGATGACGGCCAGCACGACCCCCGCCTCTACCGCGAGTTCGCCGAGCTGCAGCCGGCCCATGTCCGGGCCATCGCCCTGCGGGAGCTGTCCATGACCGAGCAGGTGTTGGCGCACGGCTCCACCACGGTGCTGGCCGACGATGACCAGGTGACGTGGGATCCGCACCAGACGCCCGAGGTGCGAGCCCCCGACGGGGACACGCTGTGGCCGCTGCTGCGCGAGGTGCTGGGGGACGACCGGCGTGCCTGATTCGTCGCCTCGCCGCTGATCGGCGAGAATGTGGGGTCACGTGATTGAAGGAGCACCCCGCCTTGGCCACCAGGAAGAGCCGTCCCACCGACGACAACGATGAGGACTTCACCGAACGCATCATCGACGTCGACGTCTCCAGCGAGATGGAGGCCAGCTTCCTCGAGTACGCCTATTCGGTGATCTACGCCCGGGCGCTGCCCGACGCCCGCGACGGCCTCAAGCCGGTCCAGCGGCGCATCCTCTACTCGATGGATGACATGGGCATCCGGCCGGAGAAGTCGCACGTCAAGAGCGCCCGCGTCGTCGGTGAGGTGATGGGCAAGCTGCACCCGCACGGCGACACCGCAATCTACGACGCTCTGGTGCGCACCGCGCAGGCCTGGTCGATGCGGCTGCCGCTGATCGACGGGCACGGCAACTTCGGCTCGCTGGACGCCGGCCCGGCCGCAATGCGTTACACCGAGTGCCGGATGGCCCCCTCCGCGATGGCGATGACCGGCGGGCTCGACGAGGACACCGTCGACTTCAAGCCCAACTACGACGGCAAGCAGGACGAGCCCTCTGTGCTGCCGTCGGCCTTCCCCAACCTGCTGGTCAATGGCGCCACCGGCATCGCGGTGGGCATGGCCACCAACATGCCGCCACACAACTTGGTGGAGGTGGTGCAGGGGTTGCGGCACCTGATCAAGCACCCCGACGCCGAGCTGGCCGAGCTGATGCGCTTCATCCCCGGCCCGGACCTGCCCACCGGCGGCAAGATCATCGGGTTGGACGGCATCGCCGACGCGTACGCCACGGGCCGCGGCTCCTTCAAGATCCGCGCCACCGCCCGGATCGAGCAGGTCACCCCGCGTCGCAAGGGAATCGTGGTCACCGAGCTGCCCTACGCGGTGGGCCCGGAGAAGATCATCGAGCAGGTCAAGACCCTGGTGCAGGGCAAGAAGATCACCGGTATTGCGGACATCAAGGACCTGTCCGACATCAACAACCACACCCGGCTGGTGATCGAGGTCAAGAACGGGATCAACCCCGAGGCAATCCTGCAGCAGCTGTACAAGAGCACCAAGCTGGAGGACTCCTTCGGCATCAACAATGTGGCGCTGGTGGACGGCCAGCCGCGCACCATGGGGCTCAAGGAGCTGATGGAGGTCTACCTCCAGCACCGCTTCGACGTGACCCTGCGCCGCACCCAGTTCCGGCTGTCCAAGGCCACCGACCGGCTGCACATCGTCGAGGGGCGGCTGCTGGCCATCGTCGACATCGACGACGTGATCGCCATCATCCGCAGCTCCGACGACGTCGCCGAGGCCCGAACCCGGTTGATGGATGCCTTCGAACTCACTGAGGTGCAGGCCAATGACATCCTGGACATCCCGCTGCGCCGGCTGACCAAGTTCAGCGTGATCGAGCTGGAGAAGGAGCGTGAGGAACTCCAGCGCACCATCGAGCAGCTGACCGAGATCATCGAGAACCACGACGTCCTCAGCAAGCTGGTCAGCTCCGAGCTGGCCGAGGTGGCCAAGACCTATGGCGACCCGCGCCGCACCGTGCTGCTCGCCTCCTCCGGCGAGGTGACCAGCGCCAAGGCCACCCCGCTGGAGGTGCCCGACGAGCCCTGCTGGGTGATGATGAGTTCCGCCGGGCTGCTGGCCCGGATGGACACCGCCGATGAGATCAGCGTCGGCGGTGGCCGGGCGCAGCACGACGTGATCGTCTCCGCCATCCGCGCCACCAGCCACGCCGAATTCGGGGTCATCACCAACCACGGCCGGTTGATCCGGGCCCGGGCGATCGAATTGCCTACCGTCGTTGCCACCGCCAGCTCACCCAATCTCAAGGGCGGCTCCCGCGCGTCGGAACTGTACAGCTTTGACAAGGGCGAACGGCCGCTGGCTCTGACCACGCTGGATCCGCACTCGCTGGGTCTGGCCGTCGGTACCCGCAAGGGCGTGGTGAAGCGGGTCAATCCCGATGTGTTGAACAAGGACTCCTGGGAGATCATCCGGCTGGACGACGGCGACGAGCTGGTGGGCGCGGTGGAACTCACCGACGCCAACCACCACCTGGTCTTCGTCTCCAGCGACGCCAGCCTGCTGCACTTCCCCGCCTCGCTGGTCCGGCCGCAGGGCCGATCGGGCGGCGGCGTGGCCGGGATCAAGCTGGGCAAGGACTGCCGGGCCGTCTGGTTCGGCGCCACCCCCACCCACGACGCGGTGCTGGTGACCGTCTCCGGATCGTCGGATGCCATCCCCGGCACCGAGGTGGGCTCGGTGAAGTTGACCCCCTTCGACGAGTATCCCGCCAAGGGCCGAGCCACCGGCGGCGTGCGCTGCCACCGCTTCCTGAAGGGCGAGGATGCCCTCGTGCTCGGCTGGGTGGGCCCCAATCCCGCCATCGCCGCGGCCACCAGCGGTTCCGCGATCGACCTGCCGCCGGCCACCGGGCGTCGGGATGGCTCCGGGACGCCGACCCTGCAGCCGATCGCCGCCGTGGCCAGCCGGGAGGTGGGCCAGCGGACCAGCGCCGACGAGGCCGCCCAGACCGCAGACGACAGGCAGGACGAGATCGCCGAGCAGTCGGCCGGGGACCCGGAACAGGACACCCTGATCTGAGCTGTTCGACTGCGCGATGATTTTCTGCTGAACACTGCCGCCGGGCCAGCCCCGGCGGCAGTAGGTTTTTCCCATGGGTGATTTCAACGATCTACTGGAAGCAAATGACCGCTACGCGGAGACCTTCAACGACGGCGGCTTCGATGGCATCGCCAGGGCCGGGGTGTTGGTGCTGACCTGCATGGACTCCCGGATCGAGCCGTTGGGCATGCTCGGGCTGAAGCTGGGCGACGCCAAGATCCTGCGCAGCCCCGGCGGTCGGGTGACCCCGGACGTGCTCACCGGCTGCATCGTCGGATCGCACCTGCTGAACGTGAACCGGATCATGGTGGTGCAGCACACCCGCTGCGCGATGGCCTCGGGCACCGACGAGGAGGTCGCCGACAAGATCATCGAGGCCAGCAAGATGGACCTGCGCGGCATGACCTTCGGCGCCAATCCGCAACAGGAACGCACCCTGGACTTCGACGTCCGGCTGCTGCGCTCCCATCCGGCAATCAAGGCCCGCACCAAGATCGGCGGCTTCATCTACGACGTGGACAGCGGCAAGCTGACCCAGATCCACTGATCTGATTCTCGGCCTGCGAATTCCAGTATTCTCAGGCCGGTCACCAGAAGCTCGAGAGCAACTGAAGACCTAGGCTGACACCGCACAGCTACGCCTCGCTCAGCAGCCCTCAAGTCTTCTCAAGCCATTGCAATCAGATCGAAAGGACTGAACACATGGCTATCGGAGAAGCAGTACTTACCATTCTGGCCGATGTTCTGATCACTGCAGTCCCAGCACACTCAAGGCGGAACTCCCAAGAATCAGCCATGGAGATACTGGAGATACTGGAACGTCAGGACCCGCGCGAAGACGCACTGTCTTATACCGCAAGCCTCTCGGAGATGGGCGTGTCCATCGCAGAAGCTGAACGCTGCAATCAATTTCTGCAAGCACCAGAAGGAAAAGTCTTCCTGGCACTCATAGCCACCTACGCCATTGGCGCTCCAAATTCGATCAACAGTGAACAGAAGCGTAATCCGTTAACCGAGAATGGAGCGGCGCTATTTGGTCTATTTGACAGACAAACATTCGCCTTTCATACGAAGGCATGTCAAGCTATCACTACCACGACATACAACCTCATCGAACAACGTCTACAGCGACTGGCAAAGAAGGACCGAGAACTCTGGTCCTTGGTTACAAGACACTACAAACGACAGGCGCAGTTACGCCCAATTGCGACGCTCGGAAAGAACGCCCAAGCCTTACGAAACCTTGCTCTTGACTTCCCCATTGACGTCAGGGAGCAGATCACGCGTCTTGCTGTGGCAACCGAACTCGGGCTCCGCGAGATTGAGGTTCCCGGAATCGGGGGGTCACATCGGGGGCCAATCTCCGAAATCAGAATTGATCGCACCTTGATATCCGAAGAGATCCACAGCGATTCGCTACTGAGACTCATGGATGGGTCCTGCAGACTGATAATCGCTGGAAACCCCGGTGAAGGGAAGACCACCGAGATTCGATATTGCGCGTGGACTCTGAGTAGCGCAGTAATCACAGGCGCAACGGACTCGATTCCTATCCTGCTAGAACTTCGACACCTCGCTCGGGATTTGGAAACAAATCCAAACCTCCAGCTGATCGAGTTCATCCATGAAACCATTAATGCCATGGATGTCGAAGTCGGCGTTAACACGATACGATACTTGCTGCAAACCGGTCGAGTCACCCTCTTCCTCGATGGCCTCGACGAGGTTATTGACGTGCGCCTCCGAAAGAAGATCTCCGCGAAAATATCATCCTTCTGCACAATCTATGCGATCAATAATTTCGTTGTGTCGACCAGAATTCAAGGATACTTTGAAGCGCCCCTGGGAAGCGCTTTTGAATTATGGCGACTCCAAGAGTTGAACGAACAGCAGATAGCTCAGTTTACGCACCAGTATTTTGAGTTCTTCGCCGACGATCCGAACCATCGTCGCAGCTCCGAGTTCCTCCGCCAATCCCTTCCCATGTCCGAGTTGCGCAAGAACCCTCTTATGCTGGGATTGCTTTGCAGTATGCATCTGCAGGGAAAGCGTTTACCCGAGGGCCGACTGGACCTCTATAGCAAGTGCGCCGACTTGCTTTATTCAGATTGGGACGCCAGCCGTGGCATAGAGGTTCTCGTTCCTGATGAGACGAGAACACGCGAAGCCATCGACGAATTCGCACTGAAAGTGTTCCGCGAGGGAGAAGAAGAGTTCACGGAGAAATGGCTAATCGATGAACTCGAAGAATTCTACCTGTTGGAGCCGGGAACGAAATTAGCGGACGCGATGAGCTTCAGCAGAGCGGCCTTGCAGATTTGGTCCGGCCGGCGTTGGATTCTGACGAAGGTCGGCACCGACCACCAAGACGCCTACCTTAGATTCACCCACAGAACATTTCTTGAGTTCTTCGCCGCAGAGTCGATAGCAAACAACTCTGGCTGCGGTGAGGATCTCTGGACACAAATCGAGCCGCTCATAATTAATTCCACCGGTAGTGTCGTGGCGGACTTGGCGCTCGAAATGTACTGTCGATCATCACGACCTCGATCCGAAGATGTCATGGCCTGTGCGCTAGGACGTATCGAGGAGCACGGCGAGGCTGAGGAGTACTCAATATCCTCGAGGCTCGCAGAGTATGTCGCATCCAGCCTTCACATCCTTCGAAAGTGCTCCGTAGATCAACGAGCTAGGCTCTTCCTATGCATCCTCCAGCAGATGGCCATGAGGTTCAAACAGGGTGGAGCGGCTCATGGGACACTCATTCGGTCAACCAATCCCCCTCGGAAGACGCTGCTAGAATGCGGGGAATTGCTTCGTGGGTTCCGCCGAGTAAAGAGCGACGAAACCGCTCACTATACCCACCTGCTCGAGGATCTTCTCGAAAAGCTCTCAAGCAGTGATCCTGAGACGACGTTCAGCTTGGTTTCCAACTTTCAATACATCGCCGCAGCAGTAGAGTTCGAAGAAGCGGAGCGATCGCGAGAACTCTCGGAAGATTTCTCGCCCTGGAACGGCTGGGATAATCTCGATAATTCCTTCTCTCAAACCCGTTCTAACCTGATCGATTGTCTCCCCAGAGAATCACTTCGCCAGTCAGATATCCTTCGATCTATTTGTTTGGGAGATATCCATCCAGAAGAAACAATATTTGCCTTACCTGGCGAGATATTTACAACTGGACCATTTGGTGAATCAGAGATCGGGTCACCAAGCCTATGTCACTACGTAGTAGCCGCTGTTTTCGGGATTCAGTTGAAAACTCCCCCACCTACTCGTTCACAGCTATCCCCTGAAATTCTCGCGCCGCTTTCACGGTATCTTGCTTCGGGGAACATCGACGATCTAGCAGGCTCTCTGGGGCGACTCGGCGCTGAAGGCTGCAGCGGAGAAATCTCGCCAGCATCCGGATTAAGTAGCTTGGGTGGCGCCTTCGCGCTCAAGCTCTTATGCCGCAAAGACCAACCCTTCGTTGAATCCGCAATTCAGCTCTTTCGCCACAATCAACCTGATCGAGCAGAGACCATAGAACAGATTCAGTACCCGGTGCAGGATGCCGTTGGGGAAGATAAGGACCGACTTTCTGGCCTCAGCCTCTCTAGAGATGAAAGGGTCGCGCTCGAAGAATACTTGGAAATTCGATGATCTCCTCATCTTTTCCCGTGCGTCACGCCGGCGATCCGGAGCGGCCAGAAGGCGGCCAACCCGAGCGCCAGGGTCACCACGATCCCCATGATTCCCCAGCGCACCCCGAAGGCGGCGGTGAACAGCCCAATCAGGGCGGGGGCGATGAAGCTCACCACCCGGCCGACGGTGGCGTACAGGCCGAAGGTCTCGTTCTCCTCGCCCTCGGGGATGATCCGGGTGAGCAGGGTGCGGCTGGCCGACTGCACCGGCCCCACCATGAAGCTGATCAACATCCCGCCAACCCAGAAGACGTCGGTGCGGTTGGCGACGACGATTGCCAGCCCGAAGCCGATGATGGCGGCCAGGCTGGCCAGGATCACCGGCCGCGGGCCCAGCTTGTCGTCCAGCCGGCCGAAGATCCAGGTGCCCAGGGCGGCCGAGACGCTGGCGGCCAGGCCGAAGTAGATCACTTCCTCCTTGCTGAAGCCGTAGGCGCTGGCGGCGATCACGCCGGCGAAGGCGAAGACGGCGTTCAGCCCGTCGCGGTAGATGGCCGCGGAGACCAGGAAGTGCAGCAGGCCGCGCTCGTCGCGCCACATCCGGGCCAGGCGACGGCCGATGTCGCGGTAGGCGGCGCCGACGCTGAACCGCTCCCCCGGCCGGGGTTCGCCGTCGGGCCCCAGGATCATGATCGGCAGGCTGAAGGCCAGCATGAAGACCGCACAGAACAGCGCCACGCAGCGCACGTTGAAGGCGGCGTCGGTGGGCAGGCCCAGCAGACCGCCCTTGAGGATGAAGCCAAACAGGGCCGCCACCAGGCAGACCACGCCGCCCAGGTAGCCCAGCGCCCAGGCGGTGCCGGAGATCCGGCCGACCGTCTTCGGGGTGGAGACGTGCGGCAGCATCCCGTTGTAGAAGACGCCCGCGATGTCCTGGCTGACGCTGGCGAAGGAGAGCAGCCCCGCACCCAGCAGCAGGTAGGCATTCTCCGGCTTGACGAAGAAGCAGCCGGCCATGGCTGTGACGGTGATCAGGGTGGAGACCGCCAACATCAGCCGACGACGCCGCACCCGGTCCGCCCAGGCCCCCATCAGCGGCGCCAACAGGGCCAGCACCAGCCCGGCGATGGTCTGGAAGTTGGACCAGACCACCTGCCCGTGCGCCGGGTCGTCGGCCACCGTCCCGGTGACGTAGACCGAGTAGACAAAGCTCAGCATCACGGTGTTGAAGGCATTGCCGCCGAAGTCATAGGCGCTCCACGCCGCGACGACCTTCCGGGGAGCCGGGGTCTCGTCCAGCGCGGTGCCGCTCGGGGCGGTGTTGATCGGGGTGGTCACAGGGGCACGCTAGCCGCACCAGGTGACCAATGGGTGTCCGCCACCCGCGAAAGTGCTGGAAGCCGGGCCCCGGGCATGGTTGCGTGGAGACATGACCGAGATCACCAAGACCACCGCCAGCCGCGAGATTTCCGCCGCCCCGCAGGACATCTTCGACCTGCTCAGCAACCCGGCGCGGCATGCCGAGACCGACCCGGCCGGCTCCGTCGTCTCCACCGACAAGGGTGAGCGGCTCAAGGCCGTCGGCGACACCTTCCGGATGAACATGGTCAAGGCCGACGGATCCGAGTACCAGACCGACAACGAGGTTTTCGCCTTCGTCGACGGCCGGGTGATCGGCTGGCAGAACAAGCGCAATGTGACCAAGGATGTCGAGGTGGGTTCCAAGTGGCTCTACGAGCTGGAGCCCGTCGATGCCGGCACCACCAAGCTCACGCTGACCTACGATCCCAGCGAGATCACCGATCCGCAGATCCAGGCCATGGCCAAGGAGAAGTTCGCCGTCGAGTCCCAGCTGGATGACTCGCTGGCCAAGATCGCCGAAGTCCTGGCCTGAGCCTGACGGGTCTGCTCACCCTTCGTCGACGCTGAACAGGTCCCCCGGGGCACAGCCCAGCGCGTCGCACAGCGCGGTGAGCGTGGTGAACCTGACCGCCTTGGCGCGGTTGTTCTTCAGGATGGACAGGTTCACCACGCTCAACCCGACCCGTTCGGCCAGCTCGGTGAGCGTCATCCCGCGCGCCGTGAGCAGTTCGTCGATGTGGCAGACGACGCGGTGTTCGTCGGCCGGCATCAGATCACCTCGTCGAGCTCACCCTGCAGCTCCTCGCCACGCCGCAGGACGAACTCGAAGGCCAGACACAGGTAGAAGCCGAACAACGGGATGAACATGTCACCCAACCTGGTGGACGTGGACAAGCCAGTACCCAGGCTCCCGAGGACCCAGTTGGAGCCCAGCACCCGCAGTCCGTAGGGCACGACGGCGAGCACCACCAACAGCCAGCGAACGGTGGCGACACGACGCGCCACTCCCCCGTCAAAGATGGTGTCCACGTGGGAGGCCTCCCTGAGCAGCAGCCCGATCCCGAGCAGTACCCCGCCCCACAGCAGCGGGATGAGTGCCTCGGCGAGCTTGAGCAGCACCACACTGCCCAGCGGAGCCAGCGCCACCGGGACGGAGAGCTGGTAGGGCCAGACGAGCGCCACACCCGCCGGTAGGTTCGCCAGCGCCAGTTCACCGCCGCCATTCTGGACGCGCAGGCCCACCTCGCCCGCCATGACTACGGCCACTGCATTGCCTGCCGCGTACAGCAGCACGATCCCTGCGAAAATGAGGGCCATGATGCTGGGTCCGTCCAGACGTCCCTGACGGACCTGGCCCCGGTGCTCCGAAAGTTCCACGACAACTCCCTCCATAGCGAATTTCGTTATTAACGATATTCGCTATGGAGCTCGCTGGCAAGGCTCAGGCGTCGATCTGCTCTGCGTCCAGGCGGTAGGCGCCCTCGACGATGAACTCCTTGCGCGGGGCCACCTCATTGCCCATCAGGATCTCGAAGGTGCGCTCGGCGGCCTCGGCGTCGTCGACGGTGATCCGGCGCAGCGCCCGATGCCGGGGGTCCATCGTGGTCTCCTTGAGCTGGTCGGCGTCCATCTCGCCCAGGCCCTTGTAGCGCTGCGGTTCCTTGAAGTTGATCCCCTTCTTGGTCAGCTCGGCCATCTTTCGCTGGTACTCGGCATCGGAATAGGTGTAGATGTACTTGTCCATCCCGCGCTTGGGATTAGTCAGCTCGAAGCGGTGCAGTGGCGGTACGGCCGAGTAGACCCGGCCGGCCTCCACCATCGGCCGCATGTAGCGGAAGAAGAGGGTGGCCAGCAGACAACGGATGTGGGCGCCGTCGGAGTCGGCGTCGGCCATGAAGATCACCTTGCCATAGCGGGCCTGGTCCACGTCGAAGGTGCGCCCGGAGCCGGCCCCCACCACCTGGATGATGGCGGCGCACTCGGCATTCTTGAGCATGTCCCCCACCGAGGCCTTCTGCACGTTGAGGATCTTGCCCCGGATCGGCAGCAGCGCCTGGTGCTCGGAATTGCGGGCACGGCCGGCGGTGCCCAGCGCCGAGTCACCCTCGACAATGAACAGCTCAGTCAGCTCGGAGTCGTTGCTGCGGCAGTCCTTCAGCTTGGGCGGCAGGCTGGAGCTCTCCAGCGCATTCTTGCGTCGCTGGTTCTCCTTGTGAGCCCGGGCTGCGACGCGGGTCCGCGACGCCCCGATCACCTTCTCCATCACTTGCCGGGCCTGCGACTTCAGCGCCGGCTTGGAGGATCCCAGGAATTCCCCCAGCTCCCGCTCCACGACGCGCTGGACGATCCGGGTGGCGGGTGGGGTGCCCAGCACCTCCTTGGTCTGGCCCTCAAACTGCGGCTCGGCCAGCCGCACGGTGACCACCGCGGTGACACCCTCCAGGCAGTCGTCCTTGATGATGTCGTCGCCGGCCTTCATCAGCCGGGTGCCCTCCATCGCCTTGGTGAAGGTCCTGGTCAGGGCGCGTTCGAAGCCCTGGACGTGAGTGCCGCCCTTGGGCGTGGAGATGATGTTGACGAAGCTCTTGACCGTCGTGTCGTAGGAATTGCTCCAGCGCAGCGCGATGTCCACGTGCAGTTCCCGCTCCACGTCCTGCGGGGTCATGGCGCCCGTCTCAGCGTCCATCATCGGCACCGTTTCGGTGAACACGTCGGAGCCCTGCAGCCGCAGCACGTCGGTCAGCGGTTGGCCCTGGCTGAGGTAGTCACAGAACTCGCTGATCCCACCCTGGTGATGGAAGACCTCGACGTCATTGGCGCCGTCGCGCTGGTCCGTGACGGTGAACTTCAGCCCGGGCACCAGGAAGGAGGACTGCCGGGCGCGCGCCAGCAGCGAGTCAACGTTCAGCTGGGCGTCCTTGAGGAAGATCTGCCGGTCCGGCCAGTAGCGCACCCGGGTGCCGGTGACGCCGCGCTTGGCCTTGCCGACGACGCGCAGGCCGCTCTGCGGGGTGAACTCGGCGTCCGGCCCGGGGCCGTCGAAGACCCCGGGCTTGCCGCGCCGGAAGCTCATCTCATACGTCTTGCCCGCCCGGTCCACCTGCACGTCCAGGCGGGCGCTGAGGGCGTTCACCACCGAGGCGCCGACGCCGTGCAGACCGCCGGTGGCGTTGTAGGCGCCGCCGCCGAACTTGCCGCCGGCGTGCAGCTTGGTGAAGATCACCTCGACGCCGCTCAGCCCGGTGCGCGGCTCGGTGTCCACCGGCATGCCGCGGGCGTGGTCGTCCACCTGAACCGAGCCGTCGGCATTGAGGTAGATCTCGATCTCATCACCACTGCCGCCCAGCGCCTCGTCGATGGCATTGTCGATGATCTCCCACAGGCAGTGCATCAACCCCTTGGTGTCGGTGGAGCCGATGTACATCGCGGGGCGCTTGCGCACCGCCTCCAGCCCTTCGAGTACCAGCAGGTGCTTGGCCTCGTAGTCGCGGCCGGCCTGGGCTGCGTTCTTGGCGGCGGTCTTGGTGGCAGGAGTGTTCGCGGAAGGCACCCCGAAAGGGTACTCGCCGTGGCAGACATTGTCCGGACCGCACGCCGGGTAGGCTGGCAGGGAACAAGCGGTGCAGCGTCGGCGTTGCACCTGGTGTTCGAGATTCCGCGGGCCGCTGGCCCGCCAAACCATTGGAGGCCACAGTGACCACCACAGTCATCGAGGATCGTTCGCTGGACGCGACCGACCGCTGCGACCGTTGCGGCGCCCAGGCCTACCTGCGCGTCATCCTGGCCTCCGGCGGGGAACTGCTGTTCTGCGCGCACCACGCCCGCGCCCATCAGGACAAGCTGCAGCAGGTCGCGCTCAAGATCCAGGACGAGACCGCCAAGATCGGCTGACCCGGATCCCCTGAGATCCAGCCCAGAAGACAGCGAAGCGCCCCCACCCGTGCGGTGGGGGCGCTTTGTGCACCTCAGCAGCAGCGGGCCGTCGGGGTGCGGGACTCCTGGTCCCACTTGGCCCGGTAGAACTCCGCCTTGCTGGGGGCGCGTGTTCCCGGATGGGCATGGCGATGATGCGCCAGGTAGCGCTCATAGGCGTCCAGGCCGCTCATTCCCTTCCACACCCGGGCCAGCAGGTGCGCGGCCTCACGGGCGGTCATGACGTCGCCACCTCGTGGGCGTGGGCACGGTGGTCCAGGTGCTCGCCGCTGGCGTCCCGCCCGGCCGCCCGCCACTGCGCCAACACCTGCTTCTCCTGCTGGGTGGCGAAGAAGCTGGCCGGGGCAAAGATCTCCGAATCCACCCGCGGGGCCTCCGCGTCGGGCAGGCCACCCTTGCGCCAGGCCTGCCAGGCGATCCGCAGACCGATTCCCAGTACCACCAGCACCAGTGCCGCGTAGACGATGCTCAGCGTGCCCTGCACGAAGGTGTTGCGGATCACCATGTCGATCTCGTGCGGCGTCTTCGCCGTCAGGTACGTGGCCTGGCCCGCCTCCTTGGCCGCCTTCGCGGCGGCATGGTTGCTCCAGTAACCGATCTTCGGGTTGCTGGAGAAGATCTTCTGGTAGCTGGCCCACATGGTGATCAGCACATCCCAGGCCAGCGGCAGGCCCGGGATCCAGGCCCACTTGAACAGTCCCTTCTTCATCACGACGACGAAGACCAGGGTCAGCGCGATGGCGGCCAGCAGCTGGTTGGCGATGCCGAACAGCGGGAAGAGCATGTTGATGCCGCCCAGCGGATCGGTGACACCCATCACGACGATGGACCCCCACGCCACCACGGTGAGCAGGGTGGTGATCCAGGCGCCGGCCCGCCAGGACGGGTCGCTGAACCGCTTGAGGCCGGGGACATTGGCCAGCAGGTCGCCAATCATGAACCGGGCCACCCGGGTTCCGGCGTCGATAGTGGTCAGGATGAACAGCGCCTCGAACATCACGGCGAAGTGGTACCAGAAGGCCTTGGCGGCACCGATCAGGGGGATGTCGCCGAAGATCTGGGCCATGCCGAAGGCCAGCGTCGGGGCACCGCCGGTGCGGGAGATGATGGTGGTCTCCCCCACCTCGTGCGCGGCCTGGCTGAACATCTCCGGGGTGGCGGCGGGCAGCGGCTGGCCGCCGGGGCTGACCAGTCCCAGACCGTTGGTGTACTTGGCGACGGTCTCCGGCGTGCCGCCGGTCAGGCCGAGCGGCGCGTTCATGCCGAAGTACATGTGCTGGTCAATCACGCAGGCGGTGATCATGGCCGCCATGGCGACGAAGCTCTCGGTGAGCATGCCGCCGTAGCCGATGATGCGGGCCTGGGACTCCTTCTGGATCATCTTCGGCGTGGTCCCGGAGCTGATCAGGGCGTGGAAGCCGCTCAGCGCCCCACAGGCGATGGTGATGAACAGGAAGGGGAACAGGTCTCCGGCGAAGGCCGGGCCGGTGCCGGTGCGGGCGAAGGTGGTGACCGCGGGCATGCTCATCACGGGCAGCACCACCAGGATGGACAGTGCCAGGAAGGCAATCGTGCCCACCTTCATGAAGGTGCTCAGGTAGTCACGGGGCGCCAGCAGCAGCCACACCGGCAGGACCGCGGCAAAGAAGCCGTAGATGGCAATGGCGTAGGCCAGCTGCACGGGGCTCAGGGTGAAGACCTGGGCCAGCGACGGATGGTGACTGACCCACGATCCGCCGACGATCGCGGCCACCAGCAGCACGATGCCGATCGCCGAGGTCTCCCCCACTGCGCCGGGGCGGAGGTAGCGCATGTAGATGCCCATGAACAGGGCGATCGGGATGGTCATGGCAATCGAGAAGACACCCCACGGGCTGTGCGCCAGGGCACCGATGATGACGATGGCGAGCACCGCGATCAGGATGATCATGATGGTGGTCACGCCGAGGATGGCGAACCAGCCGCCGACCGCTCCGAGTTCGTCCTTGGCCATCTGGCCCAAGGAGCGTCCCCGCCGACGGATGGACAGGTGCAGCACCATGTAGTCCTGCACGGCGCCGGCCAGGATCACGCCGAAGACGATCCACAGCGTGCCGGGCAGGTACCCCATCTGGGCGGCGAGCACGGGTCCGACCAGGGGCCCGGCACCAGCGATGGCCGCGAAGTGGTGCCCGAACAGCACCACCCGGTGGGTGGGCATGAAGTCCTTGCCGTTGGCGAACTCCTCGGCCGGGGTGGCGCGGGTGTCGTCGGGACGGTGGATCTTGCGCTCGATCAGCTTGCCGTAGAAGCGCAGCGCCAGCAGGTAGCTGCCGACGGCGGCCAGCACGAACCAGGCGGCGCTGACCCGCTCACCACGCTGGACGGCGATCACGAACCAGGCCACCGCGGCCAGCACGCCGATCACGCCGAAGATCAGCTTCTCGCGGCCGGAGATCTGGTCGTCGGGGACCACCGCGACGGGTGGCAGGGGGCCGGTGGCCGGCTGGGGTGGTGGGCTGGTGGACACGCTGTCGCCTTTCTGGACGTCGTCGATGACGGCCGGAGCCTATCGACGACGCCCAGATTTCAAGACACGCGTCTCACTTGGTGGTCAATTCCATGGCGTGGACGTCGCGCAAGGTGTCGATCCGCGTCTGGACGTCGTAGGTGGTGGCGGCCAACATCAGCTCCTGCACCCCGGTGCGGGTGACCAGGTCCGGCAGCTGGGGCTTGACCTCGTCGGGCGTGCCGACGAACTTGGTGGCGGGCAGGTGCGTCAGCATCTGGGCATCCAGCGGATTGATCCCCCGCTCGGCGGCGGTCTCGGGCGAGACGACAGGAGTGAGCCGGTTGGTGCGCAGCGCCAGGGCCATCTGCTTGGCCGGGCCGGCCAGGTATTCAGCCCGCTCGGCGTCGGCGTCGGTGATGACGCTGGTGGCGATCATGGCGTGCGGCTCGGCCAGGGCCGGCGAGGGCTCGAAGCGGCCGCGGTAGGCCTCCATCACCGCCACCTCGTCCATCTGGCCGAAGTGGTGGGCGTAGCAGTAGCGCAGGCCCAGCATGCCGGCCAGCTGCGCGGAGTAGGCGGAGCTGCCCAGCAGCCAGACCTCGGGGTGGGTCTCGGCCTTCGGGGTGGCGGCCAGCGACGCCGACAGCGGCTCCTCCAGCCGGTTGTCCCCCAGCCAGCTGAGCAGTTCCAGCACGTGCTGCGGGAATTCCTGCACCCCCAGCGCGTCGGAACTGCGACGAAGCGCCGCGGCCGTCCGCTGGTCCGTGCCGGGCGCGCGCCCCAGCCCGAGGTCGATCCGATTCGGGTAGAGGCCCTCCAGCAGGGCGAACTGCTCCGCGACGACGTAGGGGGCGTGGTTGGGCAGCATCACGCCGCCCGAACCCACCCGGATCTTCGACGTGTGCGCCCCCAGCGCAGCGATGATCACCGGCGGGTTGGTGGAGGCGACGGCGGGCATGTTGTGGTGCTCGGCCACCCAGTAGCGGCGGTAGTCCAGCTGGTCGGCAGCCTGCGCCAGCCGAATGGAACGCTGCAGGGCCTGCGGGGTGTTGGTGTTCTCGGTGACTGTGACCAGGTCCAGCACGCTCAGCGGAATCGGATTGCTCATACCGTCTGGAACCCGCACGCAAGCGGTGCTATTCCGCTGGGTTGGTGCTGGCGGTGGTGCTCAGCTGGCGGCCAGCTTGCACACAGAAATCTGTCAGACCGCACTCCTAGACTGGGCGGCAAATGCGCCACCACCTCACCCGCCTGTTGAACTTCCTCTGGCCGTCCCGCCCGGCGGGCCGCCGGGAGATGCTGGCGCGCGCCCTTCCGGTGCTGGGCAACCTGGCGCGGCTCGCGACGGCGTCGGTGCTGGCCTTTGGGCTCACCCGGTGGCTGGTGAGCGGCCCGATCGACCTGACCTCGGCCCTGACCGCCCTGCTGGTGATCCAGGCCTCGGCGGCTGGTTCCTTCAAGATGGGCCTGCTGCGCATGGTCTCGGTGACCACCGGCGTCGGGCTGGCGCTGCTCACCGCCGGATACCTGGGCATGCACTGGTGGAGCCTGGGGCTGGTCATCTTCAGCGCGCTGGTGCTGGCCCGGATCCTGCACCTGGGCAATGCCAGCCTGGAGATGCCCATCAGCGCCATGCTGATCCTGGGCTCCACCCAGGGCGACGTGGCCGCCGAGACCCGGATTGTCTCCACCGTGATCGGCGCGGCCGTCGGCATCATCTTCCCGCTGGTCCTGCCACCGGCCGTCCCCTTCCGGTCGGCCTCCTCCGCGGTGCGCCGGGTGGCCAGCAAGCAGCGCGACGTGCTGCACAGGGCCGCCGAGGCGATGGAGGAGGGCGCGGTCAACAAGGCGATGGTCTCCGGTTGGATCGACCAGGCGCGCAAGGTGACCCAGCAGGTGATCGAGGCGCAGAACCAGATCACCGAGCTGACCGACCTGCGCAAGTTCAACTCCCGTGCCATGGGCCGGGCGGACATCGCGCCGATCCTGACCAGCGGGCTGAACAGCCTGGAGAGCTGCCTGCTCAGCCTGCGCGCAATCTTCCTGGTGATGGAGCGGCACGCCCCCGCGCCGGTCCACCCGTCGCTGGGCCTGGCCCACACGCCGGAACAGCCCTTCGACGACGACGTGCAGCAGGCGGTCGCCATGATGCTGCGCCGGTTGGGCGACTGCCTGGATGCCTTCGGGACCATGGTGGAGGCCGAGGCCAATGGCAATGAGGACAAGGCGCACGAGGTCTTCGTCAGCAACTACCGGCAGCTGCGCGAGGCCCGGGCCGACATGGCGGAGCTCTTGGCGGCGGCCGACAGCCTGGGCGACCAGTGGCTGCTCAGCAGCGGCATCCTGGCCTCACTGGACCAGGTGTTGCAGCAGCTGGACGTCGACGCGCGGGTGCGAGTACGGGACCGGTGGAAGGCCTCCCAGCTGGGGCGTCGCCTGGCCGAGGGGCAGATCGGGCCGCGGACCAATCCCGTCGACCGTTTCCGGCACGAGCGGATGCGGGCCCGCGGGTTGCGGCGTCGACACACGGCGCCGGTGGTCACCGACTTCCTGGGCGATGACGAGAAGACCCAGGTGATCCCCAAGCTGGACGCCGAGACCCTGGCCCAACTGGAACGGGACAAGCCGAAACGCGATCGAGGGCGGCTGCGCAAGCTGGTCCGCTGAGCCCGGCGTCGCGACAGACCGTGCAGGGTCAGTCGGCGTGCCGGACCATCCGCAACTCGGTGGCCCCGGCCAGGTCCGGATTGGTGCGCTCGGCGCCATCCAGCTCGAAGCCATTGCGCCGGTAGAAGGCGACGGCCCGGTCATTGCCCTGCAGCACCCACAGGTAGCAGTCCATGTCCCCGACGGCCATCTCCAGCAGCCGGTCGGCGGCGCCGGTGCCCTTCACCTCGTCTGTCAAGTGCAGACTGACCAGCTCCAAGATCTCCGGAGGATTCGCGTCGCGTGCGGGCAGGGCGCAGGCCATCCCCACGACGCGCTGATCCCGGGAGTCCAGCAGGATCCAGAACCAGACGTCGTTCTGAGTGGCGACGGCCCACTCCATGGTGCGGCGCTGGATGGCGCCCTCCCGCTCACGGGCGTCGATGATCTCCTCGGACAGCAGGCCCTGGTAGGACTCCCGCCAGGCCTGCGCACAGGCGCGCACGGCGCCCTCGATCTCGGCGGGGTGCTCGGCTCGCTTGATCCGGTAGGGGGTCTTGCCCATCAGTCGAGGTAGTCCCGCAGCACCTGCGAACGCGACGGGTGGCGCAGCTTGCTCATGGTCTTGGACTCGATCTGGCGGATCCGCTCCCGGGTGACGCCGTAGACCTTGCCGATCTCGTCCAGCGTCTTGGGCTGGCCGTCGGTCAGGCCGAAGCGCATGCTGACCACGCCAGCCTCCCGCTCACTCAGGGTGTCCAGCACGTCGTGCAACTGCTCCTGCAACAGGGTGAAGTTCACGGCGTCGGCCGGGACGATCGCCTCGGAGTCCTCGATCAGGTCGCCGAACTCGGAGTCGCCGTCCTCGCCCAGCGGGGTGTGCAGGGAGATGGGCTCGCGGCCGTACTTCTGCACCTCGACGACCTTCTCCGGGGTCATGTCGAGTTCCTTGGCCAGCTCCTCCGGGGTGGGTTCCCGGCCGAGGTCCTGCAGCATCTGGCGCTGCACGCGGGCCAGCTTGTTGATGACCTCCACCATGTGCACGGGGATGCGGATGGTGCGGGCCTGGTCCGCCATGGCGCGGGTGATGGCCTGCTTGATCCACCAGGTGGCATAGGTGGAGAACTTGTAACCCTTGGTGTAGTCGAACTTCTCGACGGCGCGAATCAGGCCCAGGTTGCCCTCCTGGATCAGGTCCAGGAAGAGCATGCCGCGGCCGGTGTAGCGCTTGGCCAGGCTGACCACCAGGCGCAGGTTGGCCTCCAGCAGGTGGTTCTTGGCGCGCTTGCCGTCCTCGGCAATCCACTCGAAGTCCTCGACATCGGCGGCCTTGACCTTGATCGAGTCGTCGTTGAGCTGCTCCTCGGCGAACAGGCCCGCCTCGATCCGCTTGGCCAGCTCCACCTCCATCTCGGCATTCAGCAGGGCCACCTTGCCGATCTGCTTCAGGTAGTCCTTGACCGGGTCCGCGGTGGCGCCGGCCACCATCACCTGCTGCTCGGGCTCGTCGGTGTCGTCGGCGTCGGAGACGACGAAACCCTGGGACTCCTCGACGAGCTCCTTCTCCTCCTTGGCGGTCTCCTCCGGCTTGAAGTCCGCCTCGTCGACGTCGTCCAAGGTCCGCTTCTTGCCACCGACGGTGAGCACCACGTCGTCACCATCACGCTTGACGTGCACCTCGAGGTTCTCGCCCTCCACGGCGCCCCCGATGGTCACCACCTCTTCCTCGGCGGCGGTCTTCTTGGTGGTGCGCTTGGCGGTGGTCTTCTTGGCCGCGCTCTTGGCCGTCGTCTTCTTGGCGGCGGTCTTGCGGGCGGTGGTCTTCTTGGCGGCGGCCGGGGCCTCGACGGTCTCGTCGGTGGTCTCGGTTGCCTTCTTGGAAGAGCTGGGCGTCAACGAAGGATCCTCTCGGGAGTCCGGGAAAGCTTTCCTGGCCGCAAGCTGCGGGCAAGGAATGGAAGGCTGCTGATTTCAGGGCGTGGTCAAGCCGGTGAAAGTCAAGAGTACTCCCGCAGACATCTTGGCACGCTCGGGGTCACAACCCAAACCGGGTGCCGCACTAGGCTGTCGGCATGTCACTGAAGCCTCCAGTCGCAGCCAAGCACCCCGTCACCCGCTCCTTCCACGGCGACGACTTCGTGGATGACTACGAGTGGCTCCGGGACAAGACCAACCCCGAGGTGATCGCCCACCTGGAGGCCGAGAATGCCTACGCCGATGCCCTGGCCGCCCCGCTGGCGGGGCTGCGGCAGGAGATCTTCGACGACATCTCGGCCCGGACCCAGCAGACCGACCTGTCGGTGCCCGCGCACGTCACCCACGTCGACGACGATGGGGAGCAGGGCTGGTGGTACTACAGCCGGACGGTCGAGGGCAAGGACTACCCGATCCACTGCCGGGTGGCGGACCTGAGCGGCGTTCGGCCGGACCTGTCCGGTGAGGTGGCCGGGGAGCAGGTGCTGCTGGACGGCAATGCCGAGGCCGAGGGGCACGAGTTCTTCGCCCTGGGCGGGTTCAGCGTCTCCCCCGACGGCCAGTTGCTGGCCTGGTCGGTGGACCATGCCGGCGACGAGCGGTTCACCTCCTACCTGCGAGACCTGGACAGCGGTGAGGACTTCGGGCCGATCCACACCGACCTGTCCCACGGCCTGTGCTGGGCCGGCAACCAGCACATCGTCTACTCCCTGGTGGACGAGGCGTGGCGACCCTTCCAGGTGTGGAGCCATCGGTTGCAGACCGATCCCAGCAAGGACGTGCTGCTGCTGCAGGAGGACGACGAGCGCTTCTGGCTGGGCGTCGACGAGTCCCGGGACCGCAACCACCTGCTCTTCATGGCCGGTTCCAAACTGACCAGCGAGTGCTGGCTGCTGCCCACCGATGATCCCGAAGGCACGCCGACCTCGGTTGCCGGCCGGGTGGAGAACGTCGAGTACCAGGTGGAACCAGCCGGTGACCAGGTGCTGGTGCTGCACAACCGGGACTGCGCGGACTACAGCCTGGCCACGGCGCCGCTGCACTCCCCCGGCGCCGAGCACTGGACCACCGTCGTGGCGGGACAGCCCGGGGTGCGGCTGGAGTCCGTCGAGGCCTATGCCGGTCATGCGGTGCTGACGGCACGCCGCGACGGGTTGAGCACCGTCGCGATCCTGGACCGGGCGGGCGAGGGCTTCGGCGAACCGCGGTGGGTGGACTTCGACGAGGAACTCTACGACGTGCAGCCCTACAGCGAACCCGACTGGGGCAGCACCACGGTGCGGCTGCAGTACACCTCCCTGATCACCCCGGCCAGCGTGCTGGAACTGGACCTGACCAGTGGCGACACCACTCTGCTGCGGCGCACCCCGGTGCTGGAGCACCCGACCCACGGCGCCTACGATCCGGCCGACTATGTGCAGCGACGGCTGTGGGCCACCGCCGAGGACGGGACCCGGATCCCGATCAGCCTGGTGCACCGTAGGGACGTCGTCCCCGACGGCAGCGCCCCGTGCCTGCTCTATGGCTACGGCTCCTACGAGGTGTCGATTCCGCCGAGCTTCTCGATTGCCCGGCTGAGCCTGCTGCAGCGCGGGATCGTGTTCGCCATCGCGCACGTGCGCGGCGGCGGGGAGATGGGACGCGCCTGGTATGACCAGGGAAAGCAGCTGACCAAGCCGAACAGCTTCAGTGACTTCG
This sequence comes from Luteococcus sp. H101, assembly GCF_038433155.1. Lineage (NCBI taxonomy): Bacteria > Bacillati > Actinomycetota > Actinomycetes > Propionibacteriales > Propionibacteriaceae > Luteococcus > Luteococcus sp. H101. Next base: position 37,834 of record NZ_JBCDMW010000016.1, on the reverse strand, counting down.
TGACCTGCGGGCGGCACCTGGTGGAGCAGGGATGGACCTCCCCGGACCGGCTGGCGGCCCGGGGGCGCAGCGCCGGCGGCCTGCTGATGGGCGCCATCACCAACCTGGCGCCCGAGCTGTTCCGGGCGGTGCACGCCGGGGTGCCCTTCGTCGACGCCCTGACCAGCATCCTCAAGCCGGAGCTGCCGCTGACCGTCGTCGAGTGGGAGGAATGGGGCAACCCGATCGAGGATCCCGAGGTCTACGCCTGCATGAAGAGCTACACCCCGTACGAGAACATCCGGGCGGAGCGGTATCCGGCGATCCTGGCCACCACCAGCCTCAACGACACCCGGGTGTTGTTCACCGAGCCGGCCAAGTGGGTGGCCAGGCTGCGGGAGACCGTCGTCGCCGACCCGGAACGGCCCATCCTGCTGAAGACCGAGATGGTGGCCGGGCATGGCGGGGTCAGCGGCCGGTACGGGTCCTGGCGGGAGGAAGCCTTCGAGCTGGCGTGGATCATCAGCCAGATCAGCCAGGACCACCAGGCCTGAGGGCTTCCACCGAGCCTTCCCCTCAGGGAAAACCCTGAGCTGGGCGGGCAGGATCTACCCCCTGGGTATGGTCTTGTCCGCTCAGAGCGTGATTTGGCTGATCATGGGCACTTTCGTGGATCGTTTCGGGAACCTTGTGCGTTGTCAGGGGTGAGAAACGGTGAAAGGTGACCCAGATGGACACACGAACGCGAGTGCGCAGCAGCGAGGGCATCGACGGCAAGGATTCCGTCGGCCTCTATCTCGAGACCATCGCCCGCACTCCCCTGCTCACTGCCGAGGACGAGGTTGAGCTGGCCCGCACCATCGAGTTGGGGCTGTACGCCAAGGCGCTGCTCGACGGTGAGCTGAAGACGCGCAAGAAGGTCTCCACCGACGAGCTGCAGCAGATGGTCGACGAGGGCGAGGCCGCGATGCAGCGCTTCGTGCAGGCCAATCTGCGACTGGTGGTCTCCGTCGCACGCAAGTTCGGCCGGGCCCAGATGCCCCTGCTGGACCTGGTGCAGGAGGGCAATACCGGCCTGATCCGTGCCGTCGAGAAGTTCGACTACACCAAGGGGTTCAAGTTCTCCACCTATGCCACCTGGTGGGTGCGGCAGGCGATCAGCCGCGGCATCGCCCAGCAGGGGCGGATCGTGCGGCTGCCGGTGCACGTCGCGGAGCAGGTGAACCAGGTCAATGCGGTGCGTCGCAACCTGGAGCGCCAGCTGGGTCGCGAGCCGGAGGTGGCCGAGATCGCCGCCGAGCTGGCCCTGGAGGAGGAGCGGGTGGTGGACCTGATCCGCTACAGCCGCGAGCACGTCTCCCTGGATGCCCCCGTCGAGGAGTCCGGCGACACCTCGCTGGGTGACCTGATTGCCCGTGAGACCGCGCCCGGCCCCGACGAGATGGTGCTGGACGCCGAGGAACGGCAGGTGCTGGACAACATGCTGGGCGGTCTGGATGAGCGTTCCGCCGACGTGGTCCGGCGTCGCTACGGCCTCTCCGACGGCCGTCAGGCCAAGCTGGCCGACATCGGCGCCGTCTGGGGCATCACCGCCGAGCGGGTCCGCCAGATTGAGCGCAATGCGCTCGCGCAGCTTCGGGAAGCCGCCTGAGCTTCCCTTCCGCCACCCGCACGCGCCGCTCACCCATTCCGGGTGGGCGGCGCGTGTGGTTCTTCCGGGCCCCTCCTCCAGATCCGGACGCCCAGCAGGGCGATCAGTAGGGTCGAGGGCCAGACCGCGAGCCGCTCCAGCGCCCCGGGCAGCGGGGCCTCCAGCCACAGGGCGACGGCCAGCCCGGCCGCCAGAGCCAGCAACAAGATGCCCACCAGGACGCCCCGAAGGGGGCCTCGCTTGCGAATGAGAGGTAGCCAGACCAGGGCGGGCACCGCGGCCAGGGCGAGGGCCGGGGCCGAGACCAGGAAGTGCAGGCCGGGGTCGACGTCCAGCGGCACCAGCCCCGTCGCCGCGGTGCTGGCCCCGGCCAGCAGGGCCGTCGTGATGCCGGTGATGCGTCGCCATCCGGCGCCCAGCTACGGCGCGAGCAGCAGGGTACCCACCACCAGGGCGGACCCCGCCAACACCAGTGCGCCGTTCAGCCATGCGTGCGCCGACGAACAGAAGGTCTCGCCACACGCCACGCCGAGCTCGCTGATGGTCTGCCGCAACCAGTCGTAGCGCCCGCCAGTCAACCAGCCGACCACCAGTTCCACCGGCAGCGTCACGGCGCTCAGCAGCCACAGCCCGGCGCCAACCTGTCTCCTCACCACAGCCGATACCATACATGCGTATGGGTCAGCTCCTGTGGGGCCCTGCCGGGAGCGATCCCATGGGGCACAATGTTCGGGGTGACCACCCTGCGCACCGACCTGCTGCATTCCGCCGCGGAACTGGTGGCCTCGAGGGGGCTCGAGGCGCTGACCATCCGGGCGGTGGCCGCGCAGGCCGGTGCCAGCATCGGCGCGGTGCAGCACCACTTCCCCACCAAGGCGGACCTGCTGCTGGCACTGGTGGATGCCATCGAGGGGCAGATCAGAGCCGATCTGGAGACGAGCGAGGCGGCTTCAGGTCGGGAGTCGGCGCCCGAGGCGCTGCACCGGCTGACCGAGCTGTTGGGTGGAGCGACGGCCGACGCGCAGCCCTCGATCAGGGTGTGGCTGGCCTTCGTCGCCCACGCCCTGGGTGATCCGACAGTGGCCAAGCATCACCGGCAGCTGTGGCGCACCGTCGAGGATTCCCTCGCCCGATTGCTGGAGGGCGCGGGAGTTCCGGCCATGGAGGCGGCGGACCGGGCCGCGATCCTGCTGGCCAGCCTGGACGGGATCGCCATTGCGCGTGCCATGGAACCCGACCGGATGCCGCTGGAGCGCTGCCGTCGGCTGGTGCACCAGGCCACGACGACCGCCCTGGCGTGAGGCCGGTGGGCGGCGTCAGGCCGCTGTGGTTTCCAGGATCTGGGTTTCCAGGTGTCGTCGGGAAGCGGCGACGTCGGGCCGGCCGAGGTCCAGGGTGCGGCTGGCCGTGGTGAGGTAGCGGTAGCCCAACGGGGTCTGCCACAGGAAGATCCCGGGCAGGGGTTGGGCCAGGTGCCAGCCGAAGTGGGTCTTGGCCCGGTGGGCACGACGGGACAACGGACCAAGATTGTCCGGATGGGTGAGGCCGGCCAGCGGTCCCCGAGCTTGTCGAGGGGTCTTCCACGGAGTGGTGTGGTCGAGGTCCAGACCAGTTGATTGTCGGGTGGACCACGGGAAGACCTCATACGGACTGCGCAGTGTGACCGCTTCCCGCATGGTGGCTGGACACTCATAGGCATCCGAGGGGACCTGGTGGTTCTGGTCGATCACCGGCCGCACCGTGACCCGATGATGACCAAACAGGTCCCGCAACCAGCCCGCCAACAACGGCTGCAGATGCTCACCACGGACGATGCCCTCGCCGGCCTGCAGGGTGGTGTCGGTCAGGTGCAGCACCACCTGGGTGGCGGGGAGCAGTTTCTCGGGGTCGACGGTGATGGTGCCGCAGACATGCCCGGCCTGCCCCGCCCGCTCACACAGCCGCTCGAACTCCTCCCCGACGGGCAACTGGTCCAGGGCATCGGCCTGCAACAACTGGGTGGCCAGCGCGGGGGTGGCCATCAACCCGAGCGCCTTGGCCCGCAGCGCGTTCGGGGTGCCGACGTGTCCGGCGCGGCGCAACACCTGCACCAACCGATCCAGTTGGGCGTCGAGCTGCACGGCATCCGCCGCGTCGATCACCGCGGCAACATCAGCAACCCCGGCCTCGGACTGCGCGATCCACACTCCCCGGACTTCCTGGGCGTCCTGACGCTTCTGTTCGGCTTCCTCGGGTGGCAGGTGGCGGAGCACCACGCCGGCCACCGTCTTCTTCACCCGCCTGAACGACATTCCGACGATCATCCGCGACAGCTCCAGGTCCACCAACCCGGCGGCATCCCGGTCCAACTCCCGGGTGGCGAAGGCGATGTGCTGAGCGTGGTGCACCGGCACGTCGAGCTCCTGCACCATCCGCCACAGGGCCGGCAGCCGGTGTCGCACATCCAACGCGGCGGCGATCAGGGCGGTGGCCTCCTCCACCCGGACATGCAGATCCGCGGCCAACTCCAACGCACACCCCTCCGCAACCTCCGGAGTCCCCGCTCCACCGAGGGCGACGAGGCGTTCCCGGCCGGGCAGCGCCGGCTCGGACGAATCCACCTCGTCGACGTCGGAGTACAGATCGGCCAGATGCGCGATCAGCCGGAAGTCGCGGGCCTCGGACTCCCGCCGGGCCCGGCGCTCCGCCCGCAGAGCCTCGATCGTCGCAAGGGCAGTCCCGGGGAGGTCGTCGGGCACGCCCATGGGAGGTGTCTGGGTTGCTGGTGTGCTGCTCATGCTAACCTCCCCCGAAGTCTTCGTGTCTGTATTCTAATTATAGTTCCCCAACATCCGCTGGACTAGCGATTAGTTTGTCTAATAAATCACTCCATTGACCCCTCGACAGGCGGTTCGTGAGCCTGTCGAAGGGCGGGCGCCGTGGCTGGAGCCTTGGCAGTGAGTCAAGCAGCCGGGTCTGACAATTCTTGGAGGAGCTGTCCGAGGGTCGCCAGTCGCACCCCGCGGGCAGCCAGCCCGGTCAGCAGTTCCGCGGCGCCGGGCAGCGGCAGGGTGTGGGACAGCAGCGCCTCCCGGTAGCGGTCCACCACCTCCAGAACCGACACCGAGGACCCGAAACGGCCGATCAGGGCACCGAAGCGTTCCCGGTGCATCGCGAGCGGATCCGCGCTCCCCTGCTCCACCCGTCGATGGAAGGCCATGATCTCGGTCAGGGTGCCATCGAAGTCGAAGGCGGCCAGCCGAAGGCTCACTCGTGGAGGACCCGGATCATGCCCTCCTGGCTGCAGGAGGCCACCAGCGAATTGCCCTGGACCAGGCGGCCGGTGGAGAAGCCCAGCGCCTTGCTGGCCGACGGGGAGACCTGGTCATAGAGGAGCCACTCGTCGGCGCGGACAGTGCGATGGAACCACATGGCGTGATCAATCGAGGCCACCTGCATCTGCGGGGAGAGGAAGGCCACCTGGTGCGGCACGGTGGCGACACTGAGCAGGGTGATGTCGCTGAGGTAGGCCAGCACAGCCTGGTGCAGCCGCTGGTCGTCGGGCAGCGCGCTGGCGGTGCGCACCCAGACCCGCATGTGCGCCTGGTGCGCACCCGGTGTGATCATCCCGGAATCGCCGGAGTCCCCGGCGAAGCGCACGTCCAGCGCGTCCCACTCCGCGAAGTGCTTGGCCGAGACACCCAGCCGCTGCTGCATCAGCTGCATCAACGACGGGCACTGCTCCGGCGCGGGCACTCCGCGCGGCATCGGGTCGGAGTGGTCCAGCCCGGGCTCGTCGACGTGGAAGTTGGCATTCATCGCGAAGATGCTCTCCCCGCCCTGCCGGGCCAGGATGCGACGCGAGCTGAAACTGCCCCCGTCGCGCAGCGTCTGCACGTCGTAGATGATCGGCTGGTCGGTCTTGCCACCGCGCAGGAAGTAGGCGTGCAGCGAATGGCACAGCCGGTCATCCCCGACGGTGCGGTAGGCCGCCATCAGCGACTGGGCGAGCACCTGCCCGCCATAGGTGCGCTGCAACCGGGTCCGGGGCTGGTGCCCGCGGTAGAGACCCAGCTCGATCTCCTCCAGGTCCAGCAGGCTGACAAGTTCTTCGGTGGTCTGAGGCACCAGCCCAGTTTTCCACCTTTCAACCGCGTGTGCCTCAGCTGACCAGAGTCACACCGGCCAGGGCGATCCCGCCCACCAGCAGGGTGCTGAGCAGCCCCAGCAGGAAGGGCTTGGGCCCGACGTGGATCAGGTTGCGCACCTTGACACCCAGCCCCAGCGCGAACATCGCGGCGGCCAGCAGCGCGGTCTGCACCGTCTTGATCAGGGGAAGCCACTCGGCGGGCACGACATGCAGTGAGGCCAGCACCACCATGGCCACGAATCCGGCCACGAAGAGCGGGACGATCGGCGGACGCTTGCCGTCGGAGCTGACCGGCTGGGCGCGCCGCACCCACCAACCGACGGCCACGGCCACGGGCGCCAACATCAGCACCCGGGCCAGCTTGACCACGACGGCCACCTTCAGCGCCGCCGGGCCGAGCGCAGCGCCCGCGGCCACCACCTGGGCCACCTCATGGATGGAGCCACCCGCCCACAGCCCGGAGGCCAGCTCCCCCAGCCCGAAGACCTTGGCGAGCACCGGAACGATCGGAATCATCAGGGTGCCGTAGAGCACCACCAGGGCGATGGCCGTGGCCACGTCGTCCTCCTCGGCGTCGACGACGGAGTTCACGCCGGCCACCGCAGCGGCGCCACAGATGGAGAAACCCGACGCGATCAACAGCCGCTGGTTCCGGCCGATCCCCAACGCTCGGCCGATCGCCAGGCTGCCCAGGATGCCACCGGCCACGACGGCGATGATCACCAGAACCATGCCCGCCCCCAGCCTGGCGATGTCGCCGAGGACCAGTTGCAGGCCGAGCAGCACGATGCCGATCCGCAGCACCCGCTTGGCAGAGCAGGCCACTCCGGGCGCCAGCGTCCGGCCGATCGGGAAGATGTTGGTGTAGAGCACGCCCAGCAGGATCGCCACCAGCAGCGCGCTGAGGGTGGGCACCGCCCGGTTCACCACCACCGCAATGGCGGCGCCCGCGGCGCAGAAGAGAAGACCGGGCAGAAGCGGACGCACTGATTTCACGTCCTCAATCCTTCCGGCACAAGGGCCTATGCAGAAGACCGAAGCTGACATGGGGTCATATCATGTACGCATGACCGATTGGCCGGAGCTGGGCACCCTGGAACTCCTGGTGACCACCGCGCGCACGGGCAGCCTGACTGCGGCCGCCCGGGAGCTGGGGATCGCCCAGCCCAATGCCAGCCGCTCGATCGCCCGGCTGGAACGACGGCTGGGCGCCACCCTGCTGGTCCGCACCCACCGCGGCTCCACCCTGTCGGCCGTCGGCCGTCAGGTGGCGGAGCTGGCCGAGCCACTGTTGCAGCAGGCCCATCACTTCACCGACGGGGTGGCCGAGCTGACCAGCCGGCACGGCAGCCAGATGGAGTTCGCCGCCAGCCAGACCATCGCGGAGTACCTGGCCCCCGCCTGGCTGGCCCGGCTGCACCAGGTGGATCCGGCGGCGGGATGGCACATGCGGGTGACCAATTCCAGCACCGTGACCTCACTGGTGCTGACCCGGCAGGTGCCGGTGGGTTTCATCGAGACCCCGGACCTGCCGTCGGGGATCACCAGCCGGACCGTGCACACCGACCGGCTGCGGGTGGTGGTGGACCCACACCACCCGTGGGCCCGACGCCGACGGCCGCTCACCCTGGACGAGCTGGCCTGCACCTCCCTGGTGGTCCGCGAGCTGGGATCCGGCACCCGGGAGACCCTGGAAGCAGCCCTGGCCAGCCTGGACGTCGCCACCCCGACCCTGGTGCTGAGCAGCAACACCGCGGTGCTCGGCGCCTGCGCCGCCGGCGCCGGCCCGGCGGTGTTGAGCGAGCTGGCGGTGCGCGCCGCGCTCCAGATCCGACGGGTGGTGGAGGTGGAACTGGCCGAACCGGACCTGCTCACCCGGCAACTGCGCGCCATCTGGCTGGGCCGCACCCCCGAACCGCTGGCCCGGGACCTGATTCGGGTCGCGGGCTCCCCCGCGCGGATCAGCCCACCCGAGAGCTGAGCGGGGTCATCCGCGCGCCTCGGTCATGGCCTTGCGGATCCGCTTGGGGGAGACGCTGACCGCGGTGCGCAACTGCTGGGCAAACTGCTGCACCCGCAATTCCTCGATCAGGAAAGCGACCTCCTCCACCGCGGCGGGCAGCGGGCCGGGCGGCTGGGCGCGGCACAGCTCGGCGTATTCGTACTCCAACTCGTCCACCAGCTGGGCGCCCTGCCGGTCCCGCGACGGGCTGGCCGCGGCCCCCGTCAGGCGCAGCGTGATCCCCTTGACATATCGCGGCAGGTGGCCGTACCACGGGTCCGGGGTGGCGCTGATGAAGTTCGGGAAGACCAGGTTCTCCAGCTGGGCGGTGACGTCCTCGCGGACATCGCCGGCCGGGAAGGAACCAATCGCCAGCCGGGCCTCGGCGGTATTGCGCAACGCCTCGGCGGCCGTCGCGACCACCGCTCGCATCGCATCGGCTTGTTCCTGCCGCACGAACAGGGCAAGTCGGTCATAACTCCCAGCGTCGCGCACCTCGTCCAGGCTGGTGCCCTGCTCGGCGGCCCAGCGCCGGGCCAGCTGTTCGGCGGTCTTCAGCCGGGCGTCGGCCAGCAGCGCGGGCACGCTCGGGTAGGGCGAGCCGCCCAGCGCCAGCTTGTCGGCATTGGACAGGTGGCTGACCACCCACTTGGTGGGGTCGGGCAGGGTGAGCACCAGCAGCCGGCGCAGCCCCTTGGCGTGGGACTGGCTGGCCCGGGCGCGGGTGTCCAGCACCACGACGCCGACGCTGGATCCCTCGTCCTTGAGCGACGGGAAACCGACCGCCCTGGTGCCGCTCTTCTCCATCTGCAGCGTGCGATCGATGGCTCCCATGCTCCAGCTGGTGGCCCCGGTGATGGCCTTCTTGGCGCTGGCCCGGGTCAGGGTCTGGCTGACCTTGCGCGCCAGGTCCTGCCGCAGGTCCGCAAAGTCCTTGCTGCGACGGGTTTCCCGGCCGTTCTCGGTGATCCGGAAGGCCACCCGCAGGTGCTCCGGCACCGCGTCGGGATTCCACTGCCCCGGCTCCACCGTGACCGAGGTGAGCTGGCGCAGCGCCCGGCCCAGCTCGTCGCAGAAGCGACGGGTGTGGTCCGGCCCTTCACCGACCTTGGCCATCTCGTCCAGCCAGTCCAGCGCGGCCCGGGCATGATTGGGGGCGGGCACGAAGCTAGTGCGTACGCTCTTGGGCAGGGCGCGGATCAGCTCGGTGGCCAGCTCCTCGCGCAGCCCCGGCACCTGCCAGCTGAAGGGTTCGGCCGCCACCTGGTTGAGCTGGGCCAATGGAATGGCCACCGAGACGCCGTCATGCCCGGAACCGGGGTCGAAGACATAGTCGATCGGGAAGCTCAGCTCTCCCCCGGTCTTGGAGGGCACCACCCAGTGGTCGGGGAAGTCGCCTGCGTCCACCTGCTCGGCCTGGGGCGCCAGCAGGTCGTCGATACCCATCTCCAGTAGCCGCTTGTCCGGCTGGCGGCGCAGCCACGCGTCGAAGTGGCTGCCGCTGACCACCTCGGCGGGGATCCGCTCGTCGTAGAACTCGTAGATCTGCTGGTCGTCGACGGTGATGTCTCGACGCCGGCTGCGCTCCTCCAGCTCCTCGGCCTCCTGGCGGACCTTGCGGTTGTGGTGGAAGAAGTGGTGCCTGGTGCGCCACTGACCCTCCACCAGAGCAGACCGGATGAAGATCTCCCGCGCCAGCACCGGATCGATCCGGGCATAGCTGACCGGGCGCTCCGCGATGATCGGGACGCCGTAGAGCATCACCTTCTCGTAGGCCACCACGGAGCCGGAATTGCTGGACCAGTGCGGCTCGGAGTAGCTGCGCTTGAGCAGCTCCCCAGCCACCTCCTCCACCTGCTCCGCGGTGATCGCGGCGACGGTGCGGGCCCACAACCGGCTGGTCTCCACCAGCTCGACGGCCATCACCAGCGGCGGCGGATTCTTCGCCAGGGCGGAACCGGGCTGAATCGCGAACCGGGCACCCCGGGCGCCCAGGTATTCCCTGGGTCCGGGGCGTCGCCGCTTGCCAGAGCGGTCCTTCTTGGGCTGGTCCTGTTCTCGTAGGTCGGCCAGGCCGACGTGTCCCAGCAGACCGCTCAGCACGGCGGTCAGCACCTTGTCATCCGGGGCCGGGGCCTGGTTTCGTTCCAGCCCGATCTCCTTGGAGATGTCGCGCAGCTGGGTGTGCAGGTCCTCCCATTCGCGCACCCGCAGGAAGTTGATGAACTCGTCGCGACACATCCGGCGAAAGGCGTTGCCGCTGCGGGTCTTGCGCTGCGCCCGCAGGTAATCCCACAGCCGTAGCATCGCCATCAGATCGCCACCCTGGTCGGGCGCGCCGCCGCTGCTGGCGGTCACCCGCTCGGCGGCCCGGGTGTGCGCGGTGTGCCGTTTGGGGCCCTGATCGCTCGACGGAGGTTCGGGGGCCTGCTCCGGCATGGTCGGCGTCCAGAACCGACGGTGCAGCTGATCGGCCTGTTCCCGCTTCTCGGTGGGGCGTTCGCGCACGTCGGGGATGGCCAGGCCGGCCACCAGCACCTGCATCTCCCGGACACAGCCCTGCCGCTCAGCCTCCAGCAACATCCGGCCCAGCCGCGGGTCCAGCGGGATCCGGGCCAGCCGGTGGCCGATCCGGGTGAGCTTCGGATGGGAATGACTGCCGGGCTTGAGAGCCCCCAACTCGTCCAGCAGCCGCAGACCGTCGGTGATCTGGCCCCGGTCCGGCGCCTCGACGAAGGGGAAGGAGCCAATGTCCCCCAGCCCGGCCTCGGCCATCTGCAGGATCACGCTGGCCAGGTTGGTGCGCAGGATCTCGGGCTCGGTGAACTGGGGCCGGGCCGCGAAGTCCTCCTCGCTGTACAACCGGATGGCGATGCCGGGCGCGACGCGGCCGCAGCGGCCGGCGCGCTGGTTGGCGCTGGCCTGGCTGACCGGCTCGATCGGCAGCCGCTGCACCTTGGTGCGCGCCGAGTAGCGGGAGATCCGGGCGGTGCCCGGGTCAACCACATAACGGATCCCGGGCACCGTGATGGAGGTCTCAGCCACATTGGTGGCCAGCACCACCCGTCGCCCGGTGTGGGCGGTGAAGACCCGGTGCTGTTCCGCGGCCGACAACCGGGCATAGAGCGGCAACACCTCGGTGTCCGGCAGTTTCAGGCCGTTGACGGCCTCCGCGGCGTCACGGATCTCCCGCTCACCGGAGAGGAAGACCAGAATGTCGCCCATCCCTTCCCGGGACAGCTCGGTCACGGCCTTGCAGATGCCGTCGATCTGGTCACCGGAATCGGCGTCCTCACCGTCGGCCACCAGCGGCCGGTAGCGCATCTCGACGGGATAGGTGCGCCCACTGACCTCGATCACCGGCGCCGGCTTCCCGGCCCTGTCACTGAAGTGCTCCGCGAAGCGGGCGGTGTCGATGGTGGCCGAGGTGATGATCACCTTCAGGTCCGGCCGCCGGGGCAGCAACTGCTTGAGGTAGCCCAACAGGAAATCGATGTTGAGACTGCGCTCGTGCGCCTCGTCGATGATGATCGTGTCGTAGCGCTTGAGCTCCCGGTCATGGGTGATCTCGGCCAGCAACACGCCGTCGGTCATCACCTTGACCCGGGTGTCCTTGCCCGCCTTGCGGGTGAAGCGCACCTGGTAGCCGATCAGCTCGCCCAGCGGGCTGTCACACTCCTCGGCGATCCGTTCCGCGACGGTGCGGGCGGCGATCCGTCGGGGCTGGGTGTGGGCGATGCGGCCCCGCCCCAACCGCAGGCAGATCTTGGGCAGCTGGGTGGTCTTGCCGGAGCCCGTCTCACCGGCCACCACCACCACCTGGTGCTCGCGGATCAGCTCGGCGATCTCGTCGGCATGCTCGGCGATGGGAAGCGCCGGGTCGAATTCCAGGCGAGGCGGTTGCGCAGTCATGACCCGACAAGACTAGACCCAGGACGCAACCGGGCCCGGAGACTGTTGCCTCCGGGCCCGCTATTTGCGTTGCAGGAACAAGTCCCCCGACTCGTTCCCCCCCTGCGGTCGATCCCCCGATCTGACCGTAAGGGCTTGCCGATTCCCCCGAATCGGCATCGCCCGACAGTTACTCCCCCGAGATCCGTCCGGCGATGTCCCCATCATTTCCGGGCCGCCGACTGAAGACAAGTTAACGGTGAACGGCGAATACCGTCGATTCAGCTCCCATTCAGGAACACCCGTCTTCATGTCCCGCGATCAGGGGACACCGGACAGCTCCAAGCGGGATCGTGCGGCAATGTTCCGTCACCCATTCAGGTGACATGTGACAAATGTCACTTTCTCTTCTGGTCATTTGACCAAGGCGACCGGGCTCTCAGCATGAGCCAGGACGGCGCGCATCACACCGCCCAGGTGGATCCCCAGCAGCTTGGCCTTCTGGACCCCCAGCACCAGCAGGTCCACCGTGGCCGACAGGTCCACCAGCTCGTCCACCGGGGTGCCCGCCGCGATCACCACCTCCACCGGCACCTCGGGATGCCGGCCGCGCAGCGGGGCCAGCAGGCCGTCGATCCCCGCGCGCGCGGCCTGCTCGACCTCCGCGAAGGCCGCACCGGTGTCATTCTGCTGGGCGACGTGCACCACGGTGAGGCTGACTCCCCGGGCCTCGGCCTCGGCCATGGCCCACTCCAGGGTCTGCGGGGAGTGGTTGTGGGCATCGACGCCCACCGCGATCCTGGCCATGCCGCCGGTCAGACCTGGGGTGGCCGCCGCGGAGATCACCACCACCGGACAGTGCGCGGCATCGGCCAGGGCGACGCTGGTGGAGCCGATGAACATCCGCTCCAGCCCGCTCACGGAACGCCGGCCCACCACCAGCAGGTCCGCGCCCTCGCTCAGCCGGGCCAGCACGGCCGCGGCATTGCCCAGCACCACCTCGGCATGGATCCGCTCCGTGGGCAGGCCCGCCTCGCGCGCCACCTGGATGGCGGCCCGGTTGGCGTGCTCCCCCGCCTCCTGGAGCGCGCTGGGGTCATAGACCACGCCCCAGGCCCCGGCCATCACCGCGTCATCGACGGCGTGCACCAGATGCAGGGTGGCATTACGACGCTCGGCCGCGCCGACGCCATAGCGCACGGCCCGCAGGCCGTCCTCCGAGCCATCCACCCCCACCAGCACTCGTGGACCCTGGATCTGCACCGACTCATTCATGGCCTGTCCCTCTCCGGATGGGCCACACCCGGCAGCGGCGCCGAATGCGGCAGTGGCTTGCCCTGATGCCATTCTTCCACGCGCGTCGCGCCGTGGCGAGGGCAGGAACCTCAGTCGGACGACACTGCGCGGCCGGTGTACTCCCGCGGCGTGATCACCAGCAACTGCTCCCGATCATCGGGGACGAAGGGCTCCGGCATGGGGCCGTGCGACGCCAGGTCCTCGTCGCCGGCCCGGTGCAGCTGGCCACGTACCAGGACACTCCAGCCATTGCGGAAGCCGGCGTCGAACTCGTCCACCTCGAAGGCCACCGGGGTCTGTTCGGGCAACGCCGCCAGCTGGGTGTCCCGGGCGGTGCGCAGCACGATCTTCTCGTCGGCCAGGAGATAGGACAGCGGCAGGACGGTCAGGCCGTCGGGCCCCTGGAAGGCGACCCGACCCACCGCCTGCTCCCGCAGCAGCAGGCTGCACTCGGCCGCATCCAGCACCTCGAAATGCCCCTCAGCCATGCGTGACTACCTCTCTTCCTCATCCGTGAAGGTGACCCGGCCGCGCAGCTTGGCGGCCAGCTCGTCGTCGATCCCGTCGGCGATCTGGGTGATGATCCGCACACCCTCGTGCAGGTGGGATGGCACGAAGGGCCGCGTCAACAGGCTCATGGACACGAAGACCCGGTCCCGGTAGAGCGCGAACCGGCCGAAGCGGGACTCGCTGTTGAGGTCGTTGAGCACCTCGATGGCCCGCCCCCGGCCCTCCAGGTCATGCACCAGGGCGCTGAACAGCAGGACCTCCCGGGCGTCGGAGGTGCAGCGGACGAAGACCATCGAGGATCCCACCCGGATGGTGAAGTCGCCCTCCTCGTCGCTGATCGGCTCGTGGCCGAACATGTGGGCCAGCTCCGTGCGGACGAACTCGCGCAGCTGGGCGTGGTCGGCGGGCATCGTGGCGACGAAGTCATGTGCCTCCCCCGGCTGGCCCGCATGGGCTTCGCTGCCGCCGGGCCGCTCGCGGACGGCCGGCTCGGTGGCCAGGATCTCGGCCAGCTGGTCCGGCGCCAGGAAGACCGGGTGCTGCACGCCGAACACGTCGCGCAGGGTGTTCACCGCCAGCTCGGCCAGCCAGTGGCAGTCGTCCTGCACATGCTCGGCCCAGAAGTTCGGGGTGGGGTGCGGCTCCTCGACGCTGGGCGACTGCCAGCCCAGGGCGGCCAGCTGGTCCAGCTGCGCGGCACCCAACTGGAAGCCGTCGCCCAGCACCGCATTGCTGGCGGCCTCGGCCAGGATCATCGGCGGCTCGTCGCGGGACGGACGGGCGCCGCAGGTGAAGCTGACGAAGGGCGCGGGCTCGGTCTCGGTGGTCAGGGTTCCCACCCGCAGCGAGGCCCCGTCGTCGATCACGGAGACCACCTCCGCCAGCCGTTCCGTGAACAGCTTCCAGGCCTGCCGGGTGCTGGCGTCGAAGTCAAAGGTCTCGGTGGGGCCCACATCCTCGCTCATGCGGCCAACCTAGTACACGACGGTTTCCCAGCCCGTCAGCACTCACCCCAGCACCAGCGCCATCGTCATGATGGTGCCGATCGACGCGATCGAGGTGATGAAGACCACGTCGCGGGCCAGCACCACCTGGCGCTGGTAGCGCACCGCGTGACTGAAGATGTTCTGCGCCGTCGGCAGCCCGGCCAGCACCAGCACCGCCATGGTGGTCACCCGGTCCAGCCCGAACAGGCGGGCCAGCACCAGGGCCAGCAGCGGCTGGACGAACAACTTGAGACCGCTCAACACCAGGGTCTCGTGCCACAACGGGCCCTTGCCCGGCAGCGGGCCCAGCCGCAGGGAGACCCCGAAGGCGATCAGCATGGTGGGCACTGCCAGCCCGCCGAGCATGGTCAGCGGAACGTCCAGGAAGTTGGGGATGTTGGCGCCGGTCAGGTTCAGGGCCAGACCGGTGAGCACGCCCAGCGTCATCGGGTTGCGCAACGGCATCATGGCATTACGCCGCCAGGAACTGCGCTGGCCGCCGTCGCGGGCGGCATCGATGTCCAGGAAGGCCAACCCGAGCGGTTGCAGGACCGCCACCTGCACCAGCAGCAGCGGTGCGATCCAAGTCACGTCGTGCAGCACGTAGGCGGCGATCGGCAGGCCCATGTTGCCGGCATTGACATAACTGGCGCAGAAGGTGGCGATCACGGTGTGCCCCACCCCGGGGCGACGGCCGTCCGGTTCGCGCAGCACCCACCGCAGCAGGCCCAGGCAGAGCAGCCCGGTCGCGACGGTGGCCAGCACGCTGACGAGCAGGTTCTGGGCGAAGATCCGCTTCAGGTCCGCGCTGGCCATCATGGTCAGCATCAACGCCGGGCTGCCCGCGAAGAAACTCAGCTTGGTCAGCACCAGTTGGGAGCTGGTGTCCAGGATGCGCAGGTGGGCCAGCAGCCAGCCGACGCCGACCACCGACCAGATCGTGAAGAAACCACCCAGAACACCCGTCACTGACCGCAGTCTACGAGCCCGTACGGTACGCCCTGCGAAGAATGTCTCGCGCGGTGGGACCGTCTCATGCTTGGCTGGGGGCATGAAGATGAGCAAGGAACTCGAGAAGCTGTTCAATGACCAGATCACCCTGGAGCTGGCGGCCTCCACGGTCTACCGGCAGCTGGCCATCGAGGTGGATGCCCAGGACCTGCCCGGCATGGCTGCCTGGCTGAGGCATCAGGCCGACGAAGAGGTGGTGCACGCCAACAAGTTCATCGACCACCTGCTGGACCGGGACAACCACCCCAAGATCGGTGCCGTGGCCGCCCCGAAGACCGCCGCGTCGATGACCCCGTTGGACGTCTTCAACGCCGCGCTCGAACACGAGCAGAAGGTCTCCGAATCCATCCGCAACCTCTACCGCGAGGGTGAGGCCGCCGGTGACCTGGACTCCCGCCCGCTGCTCAGCTGGTTCATCAACGAACAGCTGGAGGAGGAAGCCACCATCAGCGAGATCATCGGCCGGATCACCATGATCAATGACGACGGCCCCGGTCTGCTCCGGCTGGACCAGGAGCTGGGCCAGCGGCCGGTCACCAGCACGGAGAACACCGGCGGCGCCTGAGCGACCCGTCGCGGCCCTACCCTTGTGGTCCGTGGCCGAACACGCTGAACGCACGACCCAGACGACGCAGAATCCAGAGCGCGAGCCGCTGATCGACGCGGCTCGCGCTCTTGCCGTCTGCCTGGTGGTCCTCTTCCACGCCGGTCTGTGGCGGGTCTACGACACCCCGACGGGCTGGCAGGCCCGCACCATGGAGCTGGGGCCGCTGGGCTGGTACGGCAGCTGGTTGTTCATGGTGATGCCGCTCTTCTTCGTCGCCGGCGGTTTTGCGCACGCCGTCGTGGTGGACAAGATGCGCACCCGGGGCACCGGCCTGGCCCACTATTTCGCCAACCGGGGGCGACGGCTGGTGGGCCCCACCACGGTCTTCATCACCCTGTTCGCCGTGCCCAGCAGCCTGGCCGCCTGGTTGGGTTGGGTGGAGGAGGCGGTCTTCGTCAGCCACAACCTGACCAAGCTTCTCTGGTTCCTGGTGGCCTACCTGTTCATCGTGCAGATCGCCCCCGCCATGGTCTGGCTGCACGACCGCTACCCCTGGCTGGTTCCGGTGCTGTTGTTCGCCGCGGGCACCGCCGTCGACGTGTGGACCATCACCACCGGGACGCTGGACAACCGCTACTGGAACCTGGTCATCGTGTGGCCACTGTGCCACCAGCTCGGGATCGCCAACCAGCGCGGTTTCCTGCGGCGCGGCCCGCTCTGGCAGCCGGTCGCGGCGATTGTCGTGGGCAGCGCCGCGATCGTGGCGCTGCTGCGGCTCCACTTCGGCACCATGGGCGGTTGGCCGGTGCCGGCGCTGGGGATGGGCTCACGCTGGATCTCCAACCTGCAGCCACCCACGGTGCTGATGGCCTGGTTGGGGCTGGCCCAGACCGGGATGCTGGGGCTGCTGGCCAGACGCCGCCCCACGGTGCTGGAACACCCGGGCGTACAGCGGGCGATGGGAGTGGTCAATGCGCTGCTGATGACCACCTACCTGTGGCACATGCCGTGCGTGGCGGTCTCCTTCGGGATCGCGATCGGGCTGGCACTGCTGGTGCCCTCCGCCGCGGGGATCACCACCTTCCCGCTGTTCACCCTGACCATCGCGCTGGCGCTGATCGCCGTCGTGGTGCCGCTGGTGGCCCGGCTGGACCTGCGGATGATCCCGCCGCTGGGCGCACGCCAGAACGGGCCGGTGGCCTTCGCGGCGCTGGTGCTGTTGACCCTGTCCATGGTCGGAGTGTGGCGCCACGGCCTGGTGGTGCACCCGGCCCAGCCCCTGTCTAGCCTGGGCGTGCTCGGTGTCTGGGCCGGTTCGGCGCTGCTGGCGTGGGCGGCCAACCGGCCCGTCAGGCCATCCGCAGCGTCGTGAGGCAGGTGGGGCTGTCGGAATTGGTGGCGAAGGGCACGCTGCCAGTCTTGCCGTCCATGGTCGCCGTGACGGTTCCCTTGACGTCGCGCGGCAGCCAGAAGCCGACGAAGCCATTGGTGGCGGTGGTCACATCCTCGTCCACCAGCTTCTTGCCCGTCTGGTCCGTGATCACCACGTGCATCTTCTTGTTGACCTGCTCCCCCTGACAACCGGACAGGCTGTGCGCAAAGCACTCGTGGGTGGTCTGGAGATAGGGGGCGATGGACAGGTAGAACTCGTCGGCCGGCAGCGGCAGGCTGCGCTCCCCCGTGGAATCGGAGAGCACCAGCTGGTCGGCCTTGACCGAGGCCTTGAGGCCCTCAATGGGGCGCTTGTCCTGGGAGCGGTCCAGCGCGTCGATGGTCGCGACGGCGTCCTTGCCCTGCACGCCCAGGCGCTCCAGCACGTCGTCACCGGAGCTGGCCGAGGCGGGGGCACTGGCGGCGGGCTGGTCGGCCTGCGGCGCCTGTCCGGCGGAGCAGGCGGAGACGGAGAGCAGGCCGACGGCCAGCAGGCCACCGGTGAGCAGGTTGGCGAGGGGATGGCGACGGTTCATGCGTGGCTCCTGGGGGGTGGGAGGGACAACGGTTCTGTCGAATATTCAACAAATCTACCGTGCCTATCCACTGCTCCCCAGGCCGGGGGTCCCTACCCAAGATGTAGGCAGGGCGCCCCTCGCGTTTGAGGAACGCCCTGCCGTCAGGCCTACGACTTCTCACGACGAACACCCTTGAAGGGGTCGCCATCCTGCTTCTGATCCATGATCCGACCAGTCTTGGTGTCACGCTTTGCCCAGTTGCCGTTCGGCAACTTGAACTGAGTGCGCTCGCGAACGAAGCCGTCACGGTGGCCACCCGAGTTTCCAGCCACATTAATCACCTCCCCTCCCACTTGATTCCAAGCGGGAGCTGAGCGACGATGTTTGTCCCTGAAGGGGAACGGGACGCTGCTCCCGCACGTGGGGCTGGGTGCTGCAACACCCAGCCCCACGTTGGTTTTTGACTCAGCTGCAGCCGCTGGTGGAGCCGCAACCCTCGCAGACATAGCAGGAGCCGCTGGGCCGCATCTTGGTGCCGCAGGTCATGCACAGCGGCGCGTCGATGGCGTGCCCGGTCAGGCCCTCCATCATCTCCGTGGTGGTGTGGGCCGAGCCCACGGTCTCCTGCTGCACCGAACCCTGGCCGGGGGTGGCCTGGATCAGCGACGGCTGGACGGGGCCGCCCTCGTCCACCCGCAGGTCGTCGCCGGCGTCATTCTTCAGCGACTCGGACTCGGGCATCGCGGCCTCGTCCTCCTCGCTCAGGTAGGAGCCGGTCTCCACATAGCGGGCCCGTTCCGCGGAGGTGTAGATCCCCAGCTCGGAGCGCTCGTCGAAGGACAGGTAGTCCAGCGCCAGCCGGCGGAAGATGTAGTCCATGATCGACTGGGCAATCCGGATGTCCGGGTCGTCGGTCATGCCGGCCGGCTCGAACTTCTGGTTGGTGAACTTCTGCACATAGGTCTCCAGCGGCACCCCGTACTGCAGCGCGATGGAGATGGCAATGGAGAAGGCATCCATCACGCCGGCCAGGGTGGAACCCTGCTTGCCCAGCTTGAGGAAGACCTCGCCCAGCTGCCCGTCGGTGTACTCGCTGGAGGTCATGTAGCCCTCGGCGCCGGCCACCGAGAAGGAGGTGGTGCGCCCCAGGCGGGACTTGGGCAGGCGACGCCGGCGCGGCCGGTACTCGATCCGCACCTCCGGCTCCGGAGCGGGGGCGGGCGCGGCGGCGGCAGCGGCCTCGTCGGCCACCTTCTTGCCGTCGCCCTTCTTGCCATCGCTGAGGGGCTGGCCCACCTTGCAGTTGTCGCGGTAGACGGCCAGCGCCTTGAGGCCCAGCTTCCAGCCCTGCAGGTAGACGTCGGCAATCTCCTCGACGGTGGCGCTCTCCGGCAGGTTCACCGTCTTGCTGATGGCACCGGACAGGAAGGGCTGCACGGCGGCCATCATCCGGACGTGACCCATCGGCTGGATCGCGCGGGCGCCCATGGCGCAGTCGAAGACCTCGTAGTGCTCCGGCTTGAGGGCCGGGGCGTCGATCACGTGGCCGTGCTCGGCGATGTAGGCGACGATCTGGTCGGCGTCGGCGGTGCTGTAGCCCAGGTTCTTCAGGGCGCGCGGGATGGTCTGGTTGACGATCTGCATGGAGCCGCCACCCACCAGCTTCTTGAACTTGACCAGGCTGAAGTCCGGCTCCACGCCGGTGGTGTCGCAGTCCATCATGAAGCCGATGGTGCCGGTGGGGGCCAGCACGGAGGCCTGCGCATTGCGGAAGCCATTGCTGGCACCCAGGCTGACCACCTGCTCCCACTGGGCGGCGGCCGCCTCGGCCACCAGGGAGTCGTTCTTGTGCAGCGGCTTGAGCTGGGCGCTGGCGTCGCGGTGCTTGGCCATCACCCGCTGGTGCGGCTCGGCATTGGCGGCATAACCGTTGTACGGCCCGACGATCGCGGCCAGCTCGGCGCTGCGCCGGTAGGAGGTGCCGGTCATCAGGGAGGTGATGGCGGCGGCCAGCTGACGGCCACCCTCGGAGTCGTAGCCCAGGCCCAGCGCCATCAGCAGGGCGCCCAGGTTGGCGTAGCCGATCCCCAGCTGGCGGAAGTTGCGGGTGGTCTCACCGATCGCCTCGGTCGGGAAGTCGGCAAAGCAGATGCTGATGTCCATCGCGGTGATGATGATCTCGACGGCCTTGGTGAAGCGCTCCACGTCGAAGACGTCGTCGCTGTCCAGGAACTTCAGCAGGTTCAGGCTGGCCAGGTTGCAGGACGAGTTGTCCAGGCTCATGTACTCGCTGCACGGGTTGGACGCGGTGATCGGGCCGGTGTTCGGGTTGGTGTGCCAGTCATTGATGGTGTCGTCGTACTGGATGCCCGGGTCGGCGCACTCCCACGCCGCGGTGGCGATCTTGCCGAACAGCTCGGTGGCCTTGACCTCCTCGATCACCCGACGGTCCTCGCCGCGCGCCCGCAGCCCGAACATGGCGTCGTTCTCCACGGCGGTCATGAACTCGTCGCTGACCCGGACCGAGTTGTTGGCGTTCTGGTACTGGACGCTGGTGATGTCCTTGCCGCCCAGGTCCATGTCGAAGCCGGCGTCGCGCAGGGCGCGGATCTTGTCCTCCTCGCGCGCCTTGGTCTCGACGAATTCCACGATGTCCGGGTGGTCCACGTCCAGCACCACCATCTTGGCGGCGCGCCGGGTGGCACCGCCGGACTTGATGGTGCCGGCGCTGGCGTCGGCGCCGCGCATGAAGGAGACCGGGCCCGACGCGGTGCCGCCGGAGCTCAGCAGTTCCTTGGAGGACCGGATCCGGGACAGGTTCAGGCCGGCACCGGAGCCGCCCTTGAAGATGAAGCCCTCCTCCTTGTACCAGTTGAGGATGGACTCCATCGAGTCGTCGACGGAGAGGATGAAGCAGGCGCTGACCTGTTGCGGGCTGGCGGTGCCGACATTGAACCAGACCGGGGAGTTGAAGCTGAAGTACTGGTGCAGCAGCATCCAGCGCAGCTCGTCCTCGAAGACCTGGGCGTCGGCCTCGGTGGCGAAGTAGCCGTTGTCCAGACCGGCCTTGGAGTAGGTGGTGACGACGCGGTCGATCAGCTGCTTGAGACCGGTCTCGCGCTGCTCGGTGCCCAGGGCGCCGCGGAAGTACTTGGTGGTGACAATGGTGGAGGCGTTCAGGCTCCAGAAGTCCGGGAACTCCACCCCACGCTGCTCGAAGACGCTCTCCCCGGTCTTCCAGTTGGTCTGGACGACGTCGCGCTTCTCCCAGGTCACCTCGTCATAGGGATGCACGCCCTCGGTGGAGAAGACCCGCTCGATGGTCAGGCCGGCCGCCTTCTTGGCGGTGCGGCGGGCTGTCCTGCTGGTGGTCTCGGTCATATCAGCCTTCTCACTTCTCGTCGGATTCGTTGTGATTCATGGTCGTGGTGGTGCTGGTGCTGCGCAGATGCGCGATCTCGGCCTCGAAGTCCTCCAGGCTCTGGTAGTGCTGGTAGACGCTGGCGAAGCGCAGATAGGCGACGGGATCCAGCTCCCGCAGCGGCTCCAGGATGGCGATGCCGACCTCGTCGGTGGGGATCTCCCCCGCGCCACTGGCCCGCAGGGTCTCCTCGACGCGCTGACCCAGCCGGGCCAGGTCGCCCTCGCTCACGGGGCGCCCCTTGCAGGCCTTGCGCACCCCGGAAATCACCTTGTCCCGATTGAACGGCTCCAGCACTCCGGACTTCTTCAGCACGGAGAGCTGGACCTGTTCGATGGTGGTGAAGCGACGCTCGCAGGCCGGGCACTGGCGACGACGGCGGATGCTGCAGCCGTCGTCCGTGGCCCGGGAGTCGAGCACGCGGGAATCGGAGTGGCGGCAGAATGGGCAGTGCACGGCCTGACTCCTTTCGGGCATGACAAGCAACCCCTGAGGGCCTCGTCGGTGGACTGGACAAGCGGCGACTCTTTGTGCCTTCAACCACTAGCTGTGGGTGAATCACACCGGTGCAACCACTAGATGTAGCTACCGTAGGTGTTTCGCACCCCAACGTCAAACCCTCGCGAAGGGCGCATCGACGGCGTGTCGGGTGGCATTTCAGAGCAGATTGCGCCACACCGCGAAGGCCACGGCGGGGCCCGCCAGCAGGATCAGGATCCGATCCATCGTCACCGGGCGAACCGAGCGCGGGGGACGGATGGCGGGGCCGCCCAGGGCCTCCACCAGCCAGGCCGTCGTGCACAGTGTCAACACCCCACCGATCAGCAGGGTGAACGGATTGGCCTGCCAGGCCTCGTTCCACCGCCCGTGCAGCAGGTGCATACCGGCAGTCGTCGTGCCGCAGACCGGGCAGAGCAGCCCGGTGGTCACCCGCAACGGACAGGGGACTCCCCGCCCCAGGATCAACACCAGCGCAGCCTGGCCCGCACACACCAGTGCCAGCGAGCCGACGCCCCGCAGGGCTCGTCGGGCATCAAAGGGCGCGGGATCCATACCTGACATTGTGCCGCGGCTCCTCGGCGCGCTCCCCCGAAGTGCGCCCAGCCTCCCCTAGCATCGGGGACGAGCCACCTGACCACACAGATCTGGAGAACTCAGTGAACGACTTCCCCACCAACACCCCCAACAACGACCCGTGGAATCCGCAGAATGCGGGCAGTCCCGAGGGCTCCGGTCAGCCGCCGGCCAACCCCTATGGCCAGCCGGCCCAGCCGCAGCAGCCCGCCGCGGACCCCTACGGCCAGCCCTCGGCCAATCCCTACAGCCAGCCGGCCCAGCCGCAACAGCCCGCCGCGGACCCCTACGGCCAGCCCTCGGCCAATCCGTACGGCCAGCCGGCGCAGCCCTATGGCCAGCCGATGCCGCAGGAACCGTACGCGCAGCCGACCTACGGCCAGCAGGCCTACGCGCAGCCCTACGGTGGCGCGACCCTGACGCCCTGGATCAAGCGCGTGGGCAGCCACATCATCGACATCCTGCCAATGGCCATCCTGCAGCGGATCGCCGAGCCCATGATGGGCACCTCCAAGTACGACTTCGAGACCGGCGAGTTGATCGACATCGCGGGCACCAATCCCACCATGGGCTGGATCCTGACCGTGCTCGCGTGGGCCTGGTTCTTCTACAACATGGTCTGGCGTGACGGCAAGACCGGCGTCTCGGTCGGCCGTCAGGTGGTGGGAACCAAGCTGGTCAGCGAGGCCACCGGTCAGCCGATCGGCCCGCTGAAGGCCTTCCTGCGCCAGCTGGCCCATCTCGTCGACGCCATCATCTGCATGGTTGGCTTCCTCTTCCCGCTGTGGGATGCCAAGCGGCAGACCATCGCGGACAAGATCGTCAACACCCTGGTGATCAACACCAAGTAACGCGCACCAAACGCAAGACCGCCAAGGCCTCGACCCCGACGGGTCGGGGCCTTCGCCGTGCCGGCACAGCTAGCTCTGCAGGCTCACGGCGACGCTGGTGCTGGGCGCCTGCTCCTCCAACGGGGCATCACTCACCCCGAAGAACTTGACCAGACCCAGAGCGAGCGTCGCGACGGCGATCACCGCCAGCACCAGCACGATCACCAGGATGCCGCGGTCCGTCAGCCGGACCGGGCCGTCGGCCGCGGCCACCCGCGTGGCCGGAGCGGACAGCGCCCGGGAGCGCTGCGGGGCCAGCCGGAGCTGGACGGGGGCGCCGTGCCCTCCGGGAGCAACCGGCTGGGCCGGACGGCCACCCGGGGCGGCCAAGCCCTGCGGACGAGCCTGGGGCCCGCGCAGCTGCACCTCACGCACGCGGCGGCGGACCGGAGCCGGGGTGACGGCACTGGCCTTGGCAATCAGCGATGCATTCATGGTTACTCCTTGGTTCTGGGACGAACCCCGTCGCCGCTCCATCCGAGCGTCGAACGAGTGTTCGATGCCAACACTAGCGCCCCCATTCGATCCAATCAAACAGTCGTTCGAATGGATTGCCTTCGCCGGGTGGCGGAGCCCCTCGAACGGGAACGATCCAGAGTCAAACAGGCGCCTCTGACAATTTTTCGGGGGCCGGGTGCCGAAGCCGCCGGAAAGCCTGCGAAACACCTCGAACAAACTTTTGAATCGAACGTGACGGCGGGTAGGCTTGGGTCATGGCGACAGGCGACGAGAAGAAGACCACCAAGAAGGGCAAGCGCCCCGTGGGGCGCCCCACCAATGAGCAGGTCCGCCGGGAGCTCGCCGGCCGGGGCCGGATCAAGATGCTGCCCGACGGCCCGGTCGACGTCGACGGGCTGAGCGGGCGGCAGCGGCGGATGCTGGAGATCATCCGGGACTCGCTGGCCGAGCACGGCTACCCGCCGAGCATCCGGGAGATCGGCGATGCCGCCGGGCTGGCCAGCTCCTCCAGCGTCGCCCACCAGCTCAAGCAGCTGGAGCTCAAGGGATTCATCCACCGCAAGCCCGGCCAGCCGCGCGCCATGGAGCTGCACCTGCCCGAATCCCTGCTGCCCAAGCAGGAGGCCAGACCCGCCGCCACCCACGAAGCGTCGGACATCACCGGGATCAATGACGCCTTCCCCACCGCGGTGAACGTGCCGATGGTGGGCCGGATCGCCGCCGGGGGCCCGATCCTGGCCGAGGAGCATCTGGAGGAGGTCTTCGCGCTGCCCAAGCAGCTGGTGGGTGACGGCACCATCTTCATGCTGGAGGTACACGGCGACTCGATGGTGGAGGCCGCCATCTGCGACGGTGACTGGGTGGTGGTCCGCCAGCAGCCCGACGCCAACAATGGTGAGATCGTCGCCGCCCTGCTGGACGACGAGGCCACGGTGAAGACGCTGAAGAAGACCCCCGGTCAGGTCTGGCTGCTGCCGCACAATGAGGCCTACTCCCCCATCGACGGCAATCACGCCACCATCCTCGGCAAGGTGGTCGCGGTCCTGCGCCGGATCTGACCCTGGCGGGGGTCAGCCCGGCTGGATGATCGCGATCTTCTGCCAGACCTTGCGGGCCATGTCGGAGGTGAGGGCCTCGATCCCCTCCACCGCGTCCAGCACGTCACCGTCGGTGGTGTCCTCGGCGAACAGGGCGCCCGTCTTGCCCACCAGGGAGAGCATCTCGGAGCACTGCTCCAGATAGATCTTGAGGTCTGCCGCGCCCAGTTCGTGACGCTCCGGGATCTTGGTCAGCTGGTGCATGTCGATCACGTGGGCCAGCGAACGCAAGCGGTGCAGGATCCGCAGGATGCGGGCGCGCTCCATCCGCTCGGGCACGGCCAGCAGGAAGAGCACCGCCAGCCCGCCGAAGACCAGGTTGTTGATCATGGTTTCCAGCAGCGGCAGGAAGTCGATGGCCTGGAAGGTCCCGCCTCGCAACACATCCAGGGCGGCCAGCCCGATGGTGCCGGCCAGGAAGACCACCACCAGCAGCACCGCCAGCCGGGACAGCACCCTCGCCAGCCGCACTCGACGCTGGCTCTGCCCGTCCTGGCCGGCCACCTCGTCCACCAGCGCCACCAGTTCCCCGCACACCTCCCACAGGGTGCGGTTCGGGAACCGGCTTCTGATCCGGGCCTGCAGCTCGGCGGTGGACCGGCGCACCCGGGCGTGCTCCAGCCGCTGGAAGTGGCTGCCGGCGGGCGGGCCGTCGTCGTGCCCCTCGGGGCGGACCATCACCTCGGACATCACTTCCTCGCCTCCTGCAGGCGGCGCAGCGCCTGCACCGCCACCTCGCGGTCCCGGGTCATCCAGAAGTCCGGCATGGAGGCCCGCAGGAAACCGCCATAACGGGCGGTGACCAGGCGCGGGTCCAGCACCGCCACCACGCCCTTGTCCGTCACCCGCCGGATCAACCGGCCGGCCCCCTGGGCCAGCAACAGCCCGGCATGGGTGGCGGCCACGGACATGAAGCCATTCCCGCCGGCCTCCGCTACGGCCTGCTGCCGGGCCTGCATCAGCGGGTCGTCGGGGCGCGGGAAGGGAATCTTGTCGATGATCACCAACTCGCAGGTCTCGCCCGGCACGTCGATCCCCTGCCACAGGCTGACGGTGCCGAACAGGCAGACCTCCGGCTCCGCGACGAAACGCCGGGTCAGTTCGGACAGCTGCGCGTCGCCCTGGCACAGGATGGTCATCCTGGGCAGCTGCTTGCGGACATGGGCGGCGGCCACCTCGGCGGCGCGCTGGGAGGCGAACAACCCCAGGGTACGGCCGTCAGCGGCCCAGACCAGCTCCGCGATCTCGGTCAGTGCCTCCTGGGTGATCCCGTCGCGCCGCGGATTGGGCAGGCCGGTGGCGCAGTACAGGATGCCCTGCCGCTGGTAGTTGAACGGGGTGCCGACGTCCAGCGCCCGCCACGCCAGGGGATTGTCCGCGTCGTGCTGGTCGCCCTCCAGCCGGTCGGTCTTGCGCAGGCCGATCTGGCCGGCCACCTGGTTGAAGTCACCCCCGATCTTCAGCGTCGCCGACGTCAGGATGGTGGTGGCCTCGCCCAGCACCCGCTCCCGCATCAGCCCGGCCACGCTCAACGGCGCCACCTGCGCCTGCCGGCCGAACCGTTCCCGTTCACTCACCCAGACGACGTCATTGGCGGACAGCGCTGCCATCCGCTCCGCGATGTCGAAGACCTCCTTGACCGCGCTCGCGGCCTGCTGCTGCTCCGGGTCGACGTCCTTCTTGCCCTTCTCCCCCTTGCCACCCAAGCCGGAGACCACGCGTCGCGTGACGTCCCGGATGGTCTCGAAGGCAGTGGTGGCCGAACCCGGCTGGGTCACCCGGGCCAGCTCGGTGTCCTCCAGGGCGGCCCGCAGGATGTCGCCGCACTCCAGGAACTCCAGGCCGAGGTCATCGCTCAGCCAGGGCAAGGCGCGTTTGGCGACCCGCTCCACGGTCTGTGGGCTGAGTTCGTCGCTCGCGGCGCCGGTGACCCGGCTGACCAGCTCGTGGGCCTCGTCGATGATCACGATGTCGTGCTCCGGCAACGCGGTGCCGCCGTGCATCGCGTCGATCGCCAGCAGCGCGTGATTGGTGACCACCAGGTCCGATCCGCGAGCCTTTTCCCGGGAAGCCTCGACGAAGCACTCGGCGCCATAGGGGCAGCGCTGGGCGCCCAGGCATTCGCGGACCGGCATGGAGACCAGCCCCCAGGCCCGCGGGGTGTGCGCCGGAGCATCGTCCTTGTCCGCCAACCCCTTGTCCTTGAGTTCCTGCTCCGCCCAATCCCGCAGCATCAGCACCTCGGCGCCCAGCACGGATTCGACGTCCGCCTTGGACTCCTTGAGGTTGGCGGCCAGTTCCGCCCCGCCCAGCAGGGTGTCCTGCTCCTGGGTGATCCCGTCGCGGACCTTCAGCAGGCACGCGTAGTTGGTGCGGCCCTTGAGGATGGCGTGCTGCGGCTGCTTGCCGGTCACGGCGGCGACGGCCTTGAGGGCATTGGGGATGTCGGTGTTGGCCAGCTGGGCCTGCAGCGCCAGGGTGGCGGTGGCAATCACGATCCGCTGCTTGCTGCCCTGCACGTGCAGCAGCGCCGGCGCCAGGTAGCCCAGGGACTTTCCGGTACCGGTGCCCGCCTGCACCAGCAGGTGCTCCCCGGTCTGGATCGCCTGCTCGATGGCCTCCGCCATCCGCTGCTGGCCCTCGCGCGGGGTGCCGCCGATGGCCGCCACGGCCGCCTGCAGCACCTCGGTGGAGGTGTGCGTGCGGGAGGAGGTTTCGGGCTGTTGCTTCTCGGCGTCGGGCACCGAGCAAGCCTACCCGGCGTTGATCCGGAAGGGCTCCAGCTCGCCGGCCAGCTCCGGGTGCACCCGGGCCACCACGCGGGTGCCCTCACCGGTGTGTTCCTGGGTGATGAACTGGCCATTGCGGTGGATCTTGTCCATCAGGTCCCCGCGCTGGTACGGAATCAACGCCTCGACGCTGACCTCCGGGCTGGGCAACCGACTTTCCGCGATGGCCCGCAACTGCTCCACGCCCTGCCCGGTGCGGGCCGAGACGAAGATCGCCTCCGGGTACCGGGTGCGCAGCACCTGCAGCGCCTCGGTGCTGGCCGCGTCGGTCTTGTTGACCACCAGCTGCTCCGGCACGGTGCCCGCGCCGATGTCGTTCAGCACCGTACGCACCGCATTCACCTGCCCGACGGGATCCGGATCGGAACCGTCCACCACGTGCAGCAGCAGGTCAGCCTGGGCGGACTCCTCCAGGGTGGACTTGAAGCTCTCCACCAGGTCATGCGGCAGGTGCCGGACGAAGCCGACGGTGTCGGTGAGGGTGTAGACCCGGCCGTCGGGCGTGGTGTGCCGACGGGTGGTGGGGTCCAGCGTGGCGAACAGGGCATTCTCCACCAGCACCCCGGCGTCGGTCATCCGGTTCAGCAGGGAGGACTTGCCGGCATTGGTGTAGCCGACGATCGCGATGGACGGGATCCGGTTGCGCTTGCGGTCGGCCCGCTTGTTCTCCCGGGTGGCGTCCAGGTCCCGCATCCGCTTGCGCAGGATGGCGACCCGGGTGTTGATCCGCCGACGGTCCGTCTCGATCTTGGTCTCACCGGGGCCACGGCCACCGATCCCGGCGCCGCCGGCCGCCCGGCCACCGGCCTGGCGGGACAGGTTGCCACCCCAACCACGCAGCCGCTGGCGCAGGTACTGCAGCTGGGCGAGCTCCACCTGGGTCTTGCCCTCCACGCTCTTGGCGTGCTGGGCGAAGATGTCCAGGATCAGCGCGGTGCGGTCAATCACCTTGACCTTCACCCGATCCTCCAGATTGCGCAGCTGTGCGGGCTGCAGCTCACCGTCGCAGATCACGGTGTCGGCGCCGGTGGCGATGACCACCTCGCGCAGCTCGTCCACCTTGCCGCGGCCGATGTAGGTGGCCGGGTCCGGGGACTTGCGGCGCTGGATCAGCCCCTCCAGAACCTGGGCACCGGCGGTCTCGGCCAGGGCCTTCAGCTCGGTCATGGCATTCTCGGCGTCCTGCTCCGTGCCGGAGGTCCAGACGCTGATCAGCACGACCCGTTCCAGCTGCAGGTCGCGGTACTCGACCTCACTGATGTCCTCCACCTGGGTGGACATGCCGGCGACGCGCTTCAGCGAGAGGCGTTCGGCCAGGTCGAGCTGCAGACCGTCGTGGTCGTAGTCGTGCAGCTCGGGGTCATCCCCCTCGGGGTCGGGGTCATCGGGCTCCACGTCGAGGTCCTCGTAGAGGTCGTCGAAATCGTCGGGCTCGGGGCTGGGGTTGGGGTAACGGCGTGGAGTCATCGTTGGACAAGCTTGTCACCCGCACCGCCCCGATGCCAACGAATTACGGTGTCAGCGGATCACAGGGAGTCGGGCAGCCAGGCATGACCGCGGGCCACGACCACGGCCGGCCCGGTGAGCATTGCCTGGTCACCGGCCAGTTCGACGGTCAGCCAGCCGCCGGGCACGTCCACCCGGATCTCCCCGTCACCCAGCCCGGCGCGACGGGCGTGCGCCGCCGCCGCAGCCACGGTGCCGGTGCCGCAGCTCATGGTCTCCCCCGCCCCCCGCTCGTGTACCCGCATGGCGATGTGCCGCTCCGCCAGCACCCGGACGAACTCCACATTGGTCCCGTTCGGGTAACGCTCGGCGGGGCTCCAGCTGGGCTCCCGCGTCAGGTCGAGCTGGTCCAGCTCCTGCTCCGCGGTGAGGAAACAGACCGCGTGGGGGTTGCCGACCTCTACCTCGGTGGCCTGCCAGCTGCCGTCGGCCGAGGTCACCTGCACCGGCTCCTCGGCCAGGGTGACCGTGCCCAGATCGGTCCGGATCCGGCCATCGCGCTGCGGCCAGGCGCGGCGCACCCCCGCCCGGGTGGCGACGGTGATCTCCTCGCCGGAGGCCAGGTCCTCCTCCATCAGGTAGCGGACGAAGACCCGCAGGCCGTTGCCGCACATCTCCGCGATCGAGCCGTCGGCATTGCGGTAATCCATGAACCACAGGTCCGGGTCGCCCTCCCACTCCGGGATGGAACTGGCCAGGGTGGCGCGCAGCAGTCCGTCGCCCCCGATGCCGCCGCGCCGGTCACACAGGTAGCGCACGTCGGCGTCGTCCAGCTTCACCATGCCGTGCCGGTCGCACAGGATCACGAAGTCGTTCTTGGTGCCGTGCCCCTTGGCGAAAGTCCACTTCCTCATGGGGCCACGCTACTCGCCATCGCGCGCCGGGCCTGGTCCACGACGACCCGTGGATTCTCCGGCTGGCCGGCCTCCAACCAGGTGATCCGGGGATCGCGACGAAACCAGGCCAGCTGTTTTCGGGCGAAGCGTCGGGTGCCGCTCTTGGTGCGCTCCCGGGCCTCGTGTTCGGTGAGTTCGCCGTCCAGGAACTGCAGCACCTGCCGGTAACCCAGGGCACGCGACGCGGTGAGCCCCTCGCGCAGCCCATGCTCGGCCAGGGCCCGAACCTCGGCCACCAGCCCGTCGGCCCACATCTGGTCCACCCGCTCGTCGATCCGGCGATCCATCCGTTCCCGGTCCAGTTGCAGGCCGAACTGCAGCACGTCGGGCAGGGCATAACTCCACTGCGGCAACTGCGGGGTGAAGCCACCGGTCAGCTCCAGCACCTCCAGGGCGCGCACGATCCGCCGGCCATTGCCGGGCAGGATACCGGCGGCGACCGCCGCGTCCCGGGCAGCGAGTTCGGCGTGCAGCGCCTCCGGACCGACCTCGGCCAGCCGTCGCTCCCACCGGGCGCGCACCGCGGGGTCGGTGCCGGGGAAGCTGAACTCGTCCAGGATGGCGTGCACGTACAGGGCGGAGCCGCCCACCAGCACGGGCACCACCCCGCGGGAGCGCAGGTCCGCAATGGTGCGGCGGGCCAGCTGCTGGAAGTCGGCCACCGAGGCGGCCTGGTCGACGTCCATGATGTCCACCAGATGGTGCGGCACCTGGGCCAGCTCGTCGACGGTGGGTTTCGCGGTGCCGATGTCCATCCCGCGGTAGACCAGCATCGAGTCGGCGTTGACGATCTCGCTCGGGTGACCCGCCTCGCCCAGCTGCAGCGCCACCTGGATGGCCAGGCTGGACTTGCCGGAGGCGGTGGGTCCGTTGAGGACGACGAGGGGAAGGGGCACGCCCCCATTGTGGGGGCGACACGCCCGGGGACCCAAGACGGCGCGGTTCCGCCCCCAGCGGACGCGGTTGAATTCCCGCCCCGGCTGAACCAGCATGAAGGGACAGGAATCACCCAGCAGGGTGCTTTCCCCTCAAACATAGGAGGACCGCCATGGGAATCTTCGACAAGGCCAAGGAAGCGCTGTCCGGCAACAATGCCGGCAACACCGAGGGTGGCCTGGCCGACAAGGCCCGCGACGCCGCCAACACCCACGAGGCCCAGGTTGACCAGGGCGTCGACCGCGCCGGCGATTTCGTCGACGGCCGGACCGACGCCAAGTACGCCGACAAGGTGGATCAGGGCCAGGACTTCATCAAGGACCGTACCGGCAACGCGTGATCCTCGGGACTCGCTGAGCCGTTGGTGATGGCGGGGTGGCTGCGATGGCAGCCACCCCGCCATTTGCCTGTCTGGGTTTGGTTCCCGGCACGGGTCAGCGCACCACCGTCGCGGCGGACTCGTTGGACGCGCGATCCACGCCGCTGACCAGCCACGTACCGCCCGCCGTCCGTAGCGAGGCCGGGATGGTCCACCGGCCAGTGTGGTTGGCGATGGCCACCACATTGCGGGTGTCGGCCAGATCACACCGGCTCACGCTGCCGGCCGCCTTGTCCACCCGATACACCACCACCTGCCGGGCCCCGCGGGACCTGATCAGCAGGTCATTGCCCTGACGACGCACGGTGGGCTTGCCGGGCGCCACCCGATCCAGCCATGGCGTGGCGGGAGTCAGCGCGGGCTTGCGGTACCACTCGCGGGCCACGATCCCCTGCGCGTCCAGCTTGTTGGCCCGAACCGACGACGAGTCGAAGAAGACGTGGCCGCGCAGCAGTGGCCTTCCCTTGGCGTCCTTCAGGGTGCTGGCCAGCTCCAGGTGGGAGACGAGTTCCCGCGGCTTGGTCCACGCCGAATCAACGGTGGTCCCCACCTTGTAGCTGGCCTCCCCCAGCGAGATGTTGGTGCGCGGGCTGGCGGCGGCCTGCTGGGCCCACCACTGGGCCACCACGCCGTAGCGGGCCGCGGACAGGGTCCGGGACCAGTAGACCTGGGGCGTCAGGTAGTCCACCAGTCCGCCCCGGACCCAGGCGCGGGTGTCGGCATACAGGTCGTCGTAGGTCTGCACGCCGGCCTTGGTCTGGGAACCCTGCGGGTCGGTGCCGACATTGCGCCAGACCGCAAAGGGGGAGATCCCCAGCTGGGTGCCCGGCCGGGTGCGCTGGATGGACCGCCGGGCGTCGGTGACCAAGGCGGTGATGTTCTGCCGACGCCAGCTGGCCAGGCCCTTCCCGGCGCCGTAGCGACGATACGTCGCGGCATCGTTGAAGCTCTGGCCGGAGACTGGGTAGGGGTAGAAGTAGTCGTCGAAGTGCACGGCGTCCACCGGATAGCGCGCCACCAGCTCGGTGATGGTGGCCACGACGTGCGCCCGCACCGCCGGGATCCCGGGGTTGTAGTAGAGCTTGCCGCCGTAGGAGACGGTCCACTCGGGGTGCTGACGGGCGGGGTGGGTGGAGACCAGCTTCTTGCCCGTGGCGTCCTGCGCCACCCGGTAGGGATTCACCCAGGCGTGCAACTCCAGACCGCGCCGGTGCGCCTGCTGCACCGCGAAGGCCGTCGGATCCCACCCCGGGCTCTTGCCCTGGCTGCCGGTCAACCACTGGGACCAGGGCTCGCGCTGGCTGGGCCAGAAGGTGTCGGCGGTGGGCCGCACCTGCAGGATCACCGCATTGAAGCCATTGCGCTTGGCCAGGTCCAGTTGGGCAATCAGCTCGGCCTGCGACTGGGCCGGGGTCAGCCCGGTACGACTGGGCCAGTTCAGATTGCCCACCGAGGCGATCCACATGGCTCGCAGGCTGCGCTTGGCCAGCTTGGGGTCCACGGTGCACTGCGTCACGTCACCGGGCTGGATGCTGACCGGCGCTGCCTCGGCCCGCGCGGGTTGGCCGCCTGCGGCCAGCAGGGATGCCAGCAAGGCGGCGGGAAGGATACGGGCGGCACGACGCCGGGGGGTCATCTGCGGTCCTCTCGATCGGCGCCGTCGGGGGCCGGCGCGTCGAGACCGATGCTAACTGTTCGGCAGCCCGATCGTCGGCATGCCCAATGCGACGCCGGGCGCAGCGGGCGGGGCGTCGTGCCGCGCCTGCCAGGCGTCGCCGCCGCGGGTGCGCCGCAGGCCACGGATCCCACCGTCGGCATTGAGGTGGTGGGGCGCGGCATAGCTGATGGTGGTGGTGGCGATGTCGCCGGGCCTCGGCCTGAGCTCCGGCTCGGTGGGCACGGCGACGTGCACCAGGCGATTGTCCCGGGCACGGCCGGTCATCCGGTGGGTGGCGTCGTCCTTCTTGCCCTCCCCGGCGGCGAACATCACCTCCACCTCGGTGCCCTCCAGGTTCTGGTTCTCCTCCCAGGCCGTGCGGTTCACCAGCTCCAGCAGCCGCTCGTAACGCTCCTGCACGACGGCCTTGGGCACCTGGTTGTCCATCACGCCGGCGGGGGTGCCGGGGCGGATGGAGTACTGGAAGGTGAAGGCGGCGCTGAACCGGGCCTGCTCGGTGACCCGCAGGGTGTCCTCGAAGTCCTCGTCGGTCTCCCCCGGGAAGCCGACGATGATGTCGGTGGTGATGGCTGCGTGCGGGATCTTGGCGCGCACCTCGTCGATGATCCGCAGGAAACGCTCAATGCGGTAGCTGCGCCGCATCTCGCGCAGCACCTTGTCCGAGCCGGATTGCAGGGGCATGTGCAGGCTGGGCATCACATTGGGGGTCTCGGCCATGGCGTCGATCACGTCGCTGGTGAAGCTGGCCGGGTGGGGGCTGGTGAAGCGCACCCGTTCCAGTCCGTCGATCTGGCCGCAGGCCCGCAGCAACTTGGCGAAGGCACCACGGTCACCGAACTCCACGCCATAGGTGTTCACATTCTGACCCAGCAGCGTGACCTCCTGAACCCCCTCGTCGACCAGCGCCTGGATCTCGGCGAGGATGTCGCCGGGGCGACGGTCGGTCTCCTTGCCGCGCAGCTGGGGAACGATGCAGAAGGTGCAGGTGTTGTTGCAGCCGACGCTGATGCTGACCCACGCCGAATAGGGCGATTCCCGCCGGGTGGGCAGGTTGGACGGGAAGGTCTCCAGCGCCTCGACGATCTCCACCTGGCTGGCCTGCTCGATCCGGGCCCGTTCCAGCAGGATCGGCAGCTTGCCCACATTGTGGGTGCCGAAGACCACGTCCACCCAGGGCGCCTTGGCGACGATCACGTCGCGATCCTTCTGTGCCATGCAGCCACCGACGGCAATCTGCATTCCCGGCCGGGTGCGCTTGACCGCGGCCATGTGCCCCAGGGTGCCGTACAGCCGGTTGTCGGCATTCTCCCGCACCGCGCAGGTGTTGAAGACGACGATGTCGGCGCCGCCCTCGTCGGCCGCTTCGCGCTCATTGCGGACGAAACCGGCGTCCTCCAGCAGACCGGAGATCCGCTCGGAATCATGCACATTCATCTGGCAGCCATAGGTGATCACCTGGTAGCTGCGGGGGCTGGTCTGTTCGGAGGTGGGAGCGGAGGCATTCGACATGGTGGGACAACTGTAGATTGCCCGCGGCGGGGAGCGGGAATCCGGCCGTGTCCGGCAGTGGCCCTAGGCTGACCGCATGAGTGCTCCCACCGGAACCCAGTACACCCTCAGCCTGGGCGGCCAGCAGGCCGTCGTCACCGAGATGGGGGCAGGCCTGCGCAGCTATGCCGTCGACGGGCGGGAGCTGGTGACCAGCTTCGCCGAGAGCACCCGGCCCCAGGGGTGCCAGGGCCAGCAGTTGATGCCCTGGCCCAACCGGATCCGCGACGGGAAGTGGAGCTTGGACGGGGCTGACTTCCAGCTGCCGGTGAACGAGCCCGAGCGCGGCAATGCCATCCACGGCCTGGTCAAGGACCGGATGTGGACGCTGGTTGACCAGGCTCCCGAGCACGTCACCCAGCGCCTGCTGTTGGAGCCCGAACAGGGCTGGCCGGGCACCCTGGAACTGCTGCTGACCCATCAGCTGTCCGAGGCGGGTCTGGGCGTGGAGGTCACGGCCCGCAACCTGGGCACAGCTGCCGCGCCCTTTGGTTATGCCGCCCACCCCTACCTGCTGCCGCCGGATCCGCAGGTGGCGTTGGATGAGTGCGTGCTCGTGCTGCCCTTCGCGCAGCGGCTGGAGTCCGACGAGCGGCTCCTTCCAGTGGCATTGCACGACGTGGCGGGCACCACCTTCGACCGTCGTGGCCCGCTGCCAGTGGCCGGGCTGGAACTGGACACCGCCTTCACCTCCCCCGTGCTGGCCGACGGACAGTGGCAGGCGCAGCTGGCCGGTGGCGATTCCCGTACCGTGCTGTGGGCCTCTCCGGAACTGGGGTGGGTGCAGGTCTACACCCCGGGTGACCGGGCCAGCATCGCCGTCGAACCGATGACCGTCGGCCCCGACGCCTACAACCCCGGCCCCACCCACGACGACCTGGTGCTGCTGCAGCCCGGCGAGTCCTTCGCCTGCCACTGGGGGCTGCGCCGCGAGCTGGTGCTACCAGCCGCCTGACCCGACGGGGTGGTCAGTGCGCCACCTCGGTGGCGCGCGACTCGCGCACCACGGTGACCCGGATCTGCCCGGGGTAGGTCAGCTCGTCCTGGATCTGGTGCGCGATCTCCCGGGCGAGCGCATGGGAGGCCGCGTCGTCGACCACGTCGGGGCTGACCATCACGCGCACCTCGCGTCCGGCCTGCATCGCGAAGACCCGGTCCACCCCCTCATGTGCCGAGGCGATCTGCTCCAGCCGGTCCAGCCGCTGCACATAGGCCTCCAGCGACTCCCGTCGAGCACCGGGGCGGGAGCCCGAGATGGCGTCGGCGGCCTGGGTGAGCACCGCCTCCACCGTGCGCGGCTCCACCTCATTGTGGTGGGCCTCGATGGCGTGCACGATGTCCGGGCTCTCGCCATGGCGACGGGCAAGCTCCGCCCCCACCATGGCGTGCGTGCCCTCCACCTCATGGGTGAGGGCCTTGCCGATGTCGTGCAGGAAGGCAGCCCGCTTGCAGGTGGCCACCTCCAGCCCCAACTCGGCGGCCATCATCCCGGCGATGTGGGCGCACTCCACCAAGTGGCGCAGCACATTCTGGCCATAGCTGGTGCGATACCGCAGGGCACCGATGATGGGCAGGAGCGCCGGGTCCAGATCGGAGATCCCCACCTCGGCCAGGGCGTCCTCGGCGGCGCGCAGCATCCGCTGCTCGATCCGGGCCCGGGAACGCTCGTGCACCTCCTCGATCCGGGCAGGATGGATCCGGCCGTCGGCCACCAGCTCGTCGAGGGTGAGCCGGGCCACCTCCCGACGCACCGGATCGAAGCAGCTGAGCAGCACCGATCCCGGGGTGTCGTCGATCATCACGTTCACCCCGGTCACCTGCTCGAAGTGCCGGATGTTGCGTCCCTCGCGCCCGATGATCCGGCCCTTCATCTCGTCGCTGGGCAGGTCGAGGGTGCTGACCACCGATTCGGAGGTCTGCTCCGCGGCGAGGCGCTGGATGGCGGTGACGACGATCTTCCGGGCGCGGGCCTCGGCCTCCCGGGTGGCTGCCTGTTCGATGTCCCGGGCCAGGGCCGTGGCCTCCAACCGGGCCTCGTGCTCCACCCGGGCAAGCACCTCGGTGCGGGCCTGTTCCCGGTCCATCCCCGCGATCCGCTGCAACTCGTCGGCCGCCTGACGCCGGTCCGTCCTCAGCTGGTCCCGCAGCTCCTCGGCCTGGCCGCGCAGCGCCACCAGCTGGTTGGAACGGGTCTCCAGGGTCTGGCTCTCCGCCACCAGGCGCTCCTCGCGCTCTCCCAGCCGACGCTCCCGGGACTCCAACTGGCTGCGCAGTTCCCGCAGGTCGGCCCGCTCGCGACGGGCGAACTCGTCGGCGGCCTGCCGCGCCGCCTCTGCCTCGGCCAGCTTGCGATCCGCCTGCTCCGTGAGCGACTGCGCGTCGGCGGCCAACCGCTGATTCTCACCCTGCTCCGCCAACCGGGCCCGCAGGGTGCGGATCTGGTCCTCGCGGCCCGCCACCGCCTCGGTGATCCGGGCGCCGATCGACTCCTCGTCGACGAGTGGCGCGGGCGCACCGGCACCCCGACGCAGTACGACGAACAGCACTGCGCACACGGCGCACAGGGCAATCCCCAGCACCGTCAGGGCGATCCAGACCGTGGGCATCAATTCCTCCTTGCCCCGAGGCTATTGCCCCGATCCCGGCCTGACAAGCGGATCAGAAGTCCTCCGGGTCCGCGTCCAGCACGTCGCGCACCACCTGGGCCACGACGCCCGGGCCATAGCCCTTGCGGGCCAGGGCACCGGCGATCCGTCGGTAGGCCACCTGCCGGTCCAGCCCCTGCACGCTGCGCAGCTTCTTGCGGGCCAGCTCGGTGGCCAGCGCCACCTCGCTGTCGTGGTCGATCGGCTCCAGGGCTTCCTCGATCACCTCCCGCTCCACACCCTTGCGCTGCAGCTCCCGGCGGACCGCCGCCTTCGAGAGCTTGCGCGAGGAGCGCCGCGCTCGGGTCCACTGCTCGGCGAAGTTCTGGTCATTGACCAGCCCCACCTCCTCGAAGCGGTCCAACAGCTCCGCGCGGACATCATCCGAGACATCCTTGGCGGCCAACGCCTCGTCCAGCTCCTGCCGGGAATGGTCCCGCATGGTCAGCCGGCGCAGGGCGATCTCCCGCGCCACATTCAGCGGGTCCGCGTCCGGCCCGGGGGGGGGGGGGGGGGGGGTCCCCCCCCCCCACCCCAAAAAAAACGGCTCCTAAGAAAACACCCA